>JALHVH010000409.1 GCA_022867105.1 Candidatus Aminicenantota bacterium | reverse complement strand
TGGTGACCAAGGACGGGTCGGCCATGTCCAAGTCCAAGGGGAACATCGTCGATCCGGACGAGATCCTGAAAAAATTCGGCGCGGACGCCCTCCGGCTGTTCATCATCTTCGCCTCGCCGCCCGACAGGGAGTTCGCGTGGGCGGAAGAGGGGCTGGAAGGGAGCTACCGGTTCCTCGTCCGCGTCTGGACGATCGTCCATGAAAACCTGGATGTCTTCGCGGGCGGGGCGCCGGGGCTGCCGAACGACCCTCCGGCGGGGGGGAGCATCGACCGGGTGCTCAGGAAGATGCACCAGACCATAAAGAAGGTCGGTGGGGACATCGAGGTCCGTTTCCACCTAAATACGGCCGTGAGCTCCATCATGGAGCTCTACAACCTGGTCCGGAAGGAAACGGGCGCACTCAGGCAAAGCGCCGAAGGCAAGGCGGTCCTCCGCTCCGCCCTGGAGGCGCTGGTCCAGCTCCTTTCGCCATTCTCCCCGCACATCGCCGAAGAGCTCTGGGAGAAGACGGGCCACGCCGAGATCCTCATTCGGACGCCGTGGCCGGCCTTTGACCCCGCCCTGGCCAGGGAGGAAATGGTGACCATCGTCGTCCAGGTCAACGGGAAGGTCAGGGACAAGTTCGAAGCGGTCCGGGAACTTTCCGATAAGGAACTCGAAAGAGAGGCCCTGCGCCTGCCCAAGGTCCGGGCCGCCCTCGGCGGCAGGCCCGCCCGCAAGGTCATCTGTGTCAAGGACAAGCTGGTCAGTATCGTCATCTGAAGGGATTGAAAAACCACATGAAAAGATATATCGGACTTCTCGCGGCCTGCCTCCTGGTGCTGTCCTGCGGCTACCGCTTGCGCGGCACGGGAAGCTACCTTCCTTCTCACATCAAGCGGATCAGCATCCCCATGTTCAAGAACCTGACCACGCGGTACGAGCTGGACCTCAAGCTGACCCGGGCGGTCATCAACGAGATGGTGGCCCGGGCCAAGGTGGAGATCCTGGCCGAGAACGTCAGTGCCGACGCCGTCCTGGTGGGGGAGATCCGGACGTTTACCGTCAACCCCATCGCGTTCTCCGGGGAGGCTTCCGCCGACCGTTACAACATCACCATCGGGGCCAGGATCGTCCTCCGCGACCTCGCCAACCAGAAGGTCCTCTTCTCCAACCCGTCTTTCATCTACGTGAAGCAATACGAGGTGCCCGAGGGGTCCGACTTCCAGTCCCTGGAGACCGAGGCCATCGGAGAGGTGGCGGAAGAGTTCGCCCGCACGATCGTGAACAACATCCTGGAAGGATTCTAGCTCTTGTTCAGCCAGGCCCTGGGCGGAAACCTCCGGGAGGAGTCCCTTTCACCGGGCTATTTTTTCTACGGCGAGGAAACCTATCCCGCGGAGCGGTTCGTCCGCGATCTCCAGGCCCTGCTCATCCCGCCCGACGCCGGGGATTTCCGCCCCGATCTGTTCTACCTCGACGAGACGAAATGGGCCGATATCCTCGACACGGCCAGGACCATGCCCTTCCTCTTTTCCCCCTTGCGGATCATCGTCGTCAGGGTCCCTGAGAAGAAGCCGGACTCGGACAAGAGCGGCGAGAAGGAGGCCAAGCTCGTCTCCGAGGCGGAGGAAAAGCTCCTGAAGGCCTATTTCGCCTCCCCGCCTTCCCGGACCTTGATGGTGGTCATCCTGCCCGGCAAGATCAGGAAGGGCCACCCCCTGATCCGCGTCTTCTCGTCGCTTCCAGGTGTCGTCGCGAAGGAGCTTAAACCCCTGAGACCAAACCAGATCCAGCCTTGGATGGAGGAGAAAGCCCGCTCGGTCGGGAAAGCGCTGACCACGGACGCGGCCCTGAGGCTTCTCGAGATTGTCGGCTGTGACATGCGGCGCATGGAAAACGAGATCGAAAAGCTGGCCGTCTACGTGGATGACAAGAAGACCATCGATGCGGCCGACGTCAACCGGGCGACGGCCTGGGTCCGGGAATTCGAGTCCTATGAACTGGGCGACGCGCTGGAGAAAGCGAACCTCCGGGAGTGTCTTATCGTCCTTGACAATCTGTTCAAGGCCGGGGAGAAGCCCGTGGACCTTCTCCGTCAGATCGTGGGCTTCTTCCG
>JALHVH010000053.1 GCA_022867105.1 Candidatus Aminicenantota bacterium | reverse complement strand
GCGGCCTGATCATCCGAGGCAAAACGAAATCCGCGGCAAGCCGCGACGGCAAGGCTCGAGGCCTCTCCAAGGCCGAGCGATATCGATAAGGATTCGAAAAGGGTCTTTTCTTTGCGTGAAACGAACGAAACTTCCGTCAGCCGGCCGGCTTCTGCCGCTTCGGGAATTGCCGTGAGCCCGCTGTGGCCCGCCCGGATGCCCTTGAGGATTTCTGCGGAGACGAAATCCGTGATGCAAGATGTGTCGCGGTAAATGCCATGGATTATGGAGAGGGAACCCGACAGGGCGAAATTAGAGATGACACAGCAATCGAAAACGATTTTGGGCATCGGCGCGAGCTCGATCAGGCGTCGGCCGCGTCCCCGGCGGCTCCGCTTCGGTCCTGAACCTGGAGCGGGATGCCCAGGTCTTTTAGGTAGAGCCGGGCGCTGACCGGATCGAGGCCCAGGATTTCCGCAAGCTTGCCAAGGCTGATCAGGCCCTCGCCATAAGCATTCAGGGCCGTTTGTTTCCTCCGCTCGAGAATATCTTTCTTTTTATAAACAACGTCCAGGGCGTCCCGGACCATGTTCCCGAGGGTTTTCCCCTCCTTCCTGGCATAGGCCTTGATCGTTTTGTGCTGATTCTCCGTGAGCATGATATTCGTCCGTTTCATGGCCCCTCCATATATGTGTAATCATATGTGTATATGATAACTAAAATAAGGCGATTTGTCAATGCCCCCCGACGTCATCACCATGAACTCAAGAGTTCAGGTCCGCGTTCCAGCTCAAGCAAGTCGCGAGAGCCGATAAAACAATCGGTCCGACACGGTTTCATTCATTCCTTGCCGAGGGCTTGGTCAACAGCCGCCTCGGCATGAAGACGAGTGGTATCGAAAAGCGGAACTGACGTATGAATGGCCTGGACCAATAATGGGATCTCGGTACATCCCAAAATGATCCCCTCCGCTCCTTCGGCTCTCAATTTCTCAATGATCCGCAGATAGGTATTCCGGCTCTCCGTTTCAATTTTTCCAATCGACAACTCATCCATAATGATACGATGGACTTTTTCCCGGTCTTCCTTATCTGGGATGATCGTCTTGATCCTGAATTTCTGTTCCAGGGGTCGGCGATAAAAATCGTCTTCCATGGTGAATCGGGTTCCCAGCAAGCCCACGGTCTTCAATCCCGCATCGAGAATCCGTTTTGCCGTCACCTCGATGATACTGAGCAACGGGATACGGATAGCGCTTTGGATCGGCTCGGCCAACTTGTGCATGGTATTGGTGCACAATAGCAGCATGTCAGCGCCTGAACGTTCCAGGCGCCGTGCCGCATCTTTTAAGATTTCGGTGATCCGCTCCCAATTTCCCGCCTCCATTAAAGGTTCAATTTCACCGAAATCCACGGAATACATAATGATTTTACCCGAATGAATCCCGCCCAAACGTTCGCGAACCATTTGGTTGATGATGCGGTAGTATTCTGCCGACGATTCTGCCGTCATGCCGCCCACGAGACCTATGGTCTTCATAACCATGCCGGAATCTTATCGGAGGCTGAGCGGCGATGTCAAATACCGCGAAAAGCGTACCCAAAGTGCATATTGGAAAAAAACTCACCACACCGGCTAAAAGATAATAGACTTCCGCCCCCCTAATCACAAAATACTCAAGAATATTCCCCGCTCTCCTCGCCCGCCGTGAGCGCGACCTGCTCGAAGACATGAGAGGGCGGAGGCTGAGCGGGGACGAACGGCAGGACTCAGCTCCCGGGAACTCGGGATGACGAATCAAATACTCCGAAATTGTATATTTTTACACCTAAGTTCGGCTATAATAAGATTTTAGCCTTATAAGGAGGAAACCATGAAGCGTTTTAGATTGACGGTTGGTCTTTTGCTGAGCCTTGCTGTGCTTCTGGCGCTGCCTTCGGCATTCGC
>JALHVH010000408.1 GCA_022867105.1 Candidatus Aminicenantota bacterium | reverse complement strand
CTCCAGAACCTTGATTCCGAGATCAAGCACAACACCCTTTTCCTCGAGAATATCCCCCGCCTGATAGAGGACATCGATAAGAAGATCCAGGCCGGCTCCCAGGCCGTCGCGGACGCCAAGGAAAAGCTCGCCCAAAACCAGAAGAAACGGCGGGACCTGGAGGGTTCCGTCAAGGACATCAAGGTCTTTATTGCCAGGTTCAAGCGCCAGCTGAACGAGGTCAAAACCAACAAGGAATACACCGCCCTCCTCAAGGAGATCGAGGAGTCCCAGCACAAGGTGGACGGGGTCGAAGAGGAGATCATCAGCGAGATGCTGGCCGCCGACGATATCGAAGAGGAGATCAAGACGGCCGCTCTGAAGCAGAGCCAGGAACACGAGGACCTCAAGAAGGACCAGGTCATGCTCGTAGGGAAGAAACGGGAGATGGAAGCCGGCCGGGACCGGCTCATCCGGGAACGGGAGGACCTCCTCCCCCTGATCCCTTCCGACCAGATGAAGCTCTACATGTCCATTTTCAACAAGAAGAACGGTTCCGCCCTCTCCTCCGTCAAGGGGGATTTCTGCGCCCTATGCCACGTGCGCATCCGGCCCCAGATGCTGAACGAGATCCGGGACAAGAGCAAGATCTACCTCTGCGAGAACTGCGGCCGGATCCTCTACTGGGTCACGAAACCGGAACACAAAACCGGATAACGCGTCGCCGGAATTCCACAACAAAGCTGTGATTCGCAGGTTGCATCCCGCCTTAAATTCGGAGAGAATGCGGCTGTGACGAAAACCCGCGCCGGCGCGGATCTCCCTGATGAGTCCCTTGGCCGGTGAGACGATCCGCTCCTTCCCCGTCACGCGGAGGCGTGCGTTCGTCCCGGCGATGACCTGGACGCCCTCCTCATAGCGTTTGATCCCGTCCACATAAATGAACTTGTACTGAAGCGCGCATTCCTCGAACTTACCGATCTGCGAGATCGAATATTCGGGTATGACCGTTCTAAAGCTTTTTCAAGCCCTGGGCCTTGATATATTTCCCCGTCTTCTTGCCGCCTACGCGGCGCATGAGCCCCGCCTCCATGAGCGGTTTGATCAGTTTCGCCGCTCCTTGGCGCGTCATGCCGAGGGCGTCCCGGATCTCCCTCGGCGTTAACCCTCCCCGGTCCTCAAGAAGCCGGAGAAGCGTTTCCTGCTTTGGTTGAAGGAAGATCTTTTTATCTCCCGATTGGGCGATGACTGCCTGAACACGCTTCCAAACATCATCAAGCGTCCGCTTGAGTCCTTCGGCCGCGTACTCAAGCCACGCCGTCAAATCGCCTCCGGCCCGGCGCACGCCTTCCAATGCGTCGTAATACCGTGACCTATCGCTCCAAAAAAAATCGTCCCCGGAAAAGACATGATGCGAGTCGAAGCCCCGGCGGTAGAGCTCCCAAAGCGCGATCGCCCGGCCCGTGCGGCCGTTTCCATCAGCGAAAGGATGAATTTCCTCAAAACGGTAATGGAGGACGGCCGAGGAAATGACGGGCGAATACCCGCCCGCCTGGGTATTCCACCACTCGAGAAATTCGCGCATCAGCCCGGAAACTTCGTTGGCCGGAGGCGGAAGGAAGCGTCCCACCCGGACGACCATCGTCCGGTATTTTCCGGCCTGGCCCTGGTCCATGACGCCGCCCGCTATAATCGCGTGCAGCCTGAGGATGTTTTCGTGCGTTATCCTTTTTCTGCGGGCGTTTTTCTCAATAAACTTCAAACCGGCGAAATAGTTCAGGACCTCGCGCTTGGCGCGGTCGCTCTGAGCAGGTAGCTCTCGACCTTCCGCAAGAGCCCGGACCTCGGCCAGAGTCAGAGGATTCCCTTCGATAGCCGTCGAGCTGTGCGCTGTCCGGATCCTCGCTTCTCTTTGAAGGCTCGGAATCCACGGCACCTGGACCGAAGCGGAAAGGATCCTCTCGCGCAAGGCGGCAATCGTTTCCGTCAAAGCCAGCAGTCGCGGCGTAATCGTGAAAAGCGGATGGCGTCCCATGAGCGAATTCTAGCTATTTGTCAACCATATGTCAACTGATAAGTCAACTGCGAATAGGAAGCCCTCGAATCCGACGAGTTCATCCCGGCCGTACCGGCAATCCACCTTGCCTTCTTGCTCCAGGAACGAGAGCCGCTCCAAGGAGAGAATCGGCCGAATCATTCGCACCCGCAGGGGCATGCCCCGTTGCGAGGGCACGGGGCGCCATCCGCGAATCCAGACTCCGGTCTTATTGCTTGACCAGTTCGACCCGGCGGTTCTTGGCCCGGCCCTCCTCGGTGTCGTTGGACGAAACGGGCGCAAACGGACCGCACCCGTAGGATCTCAGGCGGGCAGGGGCGATGCCGTGGTCGCGGACGAGCGCCTGGAGGACGGCCTCGGCCCGGTCCTGGGAGAGCTTGATGTTGCTGTCCACGCCGCCCACGTTGTCCGTGTGGCCCACTACATAGATCTTGAGGCTCGGGTCGGCTGTCAGGAGCTTGGCGATCTCGCCGATGGCCTGCGCCGATTCGGGCTTGATGGTGGACTTGCCGGTGTCGAAATTGATGCCGTAGACCGCCGCGTGGCCCGTGGCCCTGATGTCGTTGCCGAAGGCCGCTGCGTCGGCCACAATGATCTGCTCCATCGCTTTCTTCTCGACGATCCGCAGCCAGATCTTGCCGTTCCCCTTATAGACCTCAAACCACGCTTCCTGGCTGTCCTTGACGATCTTCCCGTTCACCCACCTCTGCGGGTCGCTCTGCAGGATCGTGCCCCCGGCCTTCTGGAAAGCGTTCTCGTAGTTGCGGACAACGGCAAGCCCGCTCGGTTCGTTGGCCCGTTCTCCGGTGAAAGAGTAGGTGAGGAAGGTGAACTTGCCTTCGACCGGCGTCTTCGGGCCCTTAGTGGACGAGAATTCGTAGACCCCGAAATCCTCGACCTTGCAGTCGGCTATGCTGTAT
>JALHVH010000407.1 GCA_022867105.1 Candidatus Aminicenantota bacterium | reverse complement strand
CGAGGTCGTGAACATGGCCTCCTTGAATCCGGCCAGGAACCTCGGGCTGGACGGCACGATCGGCAGCCTCGCGGAAGGCAAGCTGGCCAACATCGCCGTCTTTGACAAGGATTTCCGGGTGATCGATACCTGGCTGCGCGGCAGGTCCGTCCTGGGCGGGGAAGTGTAGAAAAAGAAGGAGAAGACATGAGACATTCGGGTGTGAACGAGGCTCTATCAACGCGACTCCTGGGCGGGTGGGCCCTGGCCATGTTCCTGGCCTTCGTCTTGTTGCCCGTATCCACCCTGAATTCTGCGACCCCGGACCCGGGGATGTCCGTGAAGAAGCTCCTCGCGAACGAGCGCATGGAACTCCTCATGGAAAAGGGCGTCTTTGACGACCAGGGCCGGGAGATCCAGAACAGGTTGGGCGATATCATCCGGGAAGCGGAGCGGACCGGCTGCCGAACGGACAAGGATATCGTCCGCTTCGTCCTGGACCGGCTCAATGATTCGCCGAACAACCTGGCCGGCTTTCCGGCCTGCGCCTTCGACCGTCCCATCGGAGAGAAGCTCGTCAAGTTCGGCCACACGTTCGTTCCCTCGAACATCGACGCGACTGCGGAGGGGAGCGCCTGCCCGGTCGGCGGGATTGGGGCGGGCGGTTTCGAGCGGACCATGAGCGGAAACTTCCGCACCTGGTTCCTTAAGCCCGGCTGGATGGTGGATGATACGGTTTGGGCCGATCAGTTTCACGTCTTCATGAGGTCCGGAGGCCGGACCTTCGCCCAGGCCCTGTCCGTGGACTCGCCCAAGGAGGGGGAGCTTTCAAGCTGGAAATGGAAATATCCCGAGGGCATGGGTTCCTATTACGCCCTGTATCCCAAGTCCGGTTTCTCTTATGAGAAGAACCCGGAATGGCCGGTCAAGTTGGCTGTCGTCCAGTTCTCACCTGTGATTCCTCACAACTACAAGGAGACGAGTTACCCCGTCGCCGTTTATCGTTGGATCGCCGAAAACCCTTCAGCGAAGCCCGTAGAGGTCAGCATCCTCCTGACTTGGGAGAATATGGTCGGCTGGGAAGCCCGGTGTCCAAGTCCCGCGGCCGTTCCGACGGCCTTCGTCTGGCAGAGGCCGAACGACGGCGCCTCGAACGAGTACGCCGAAAAGGGAGCGATGAAGGGCATCCTCTTCAGGAATAAGGGCATCGACATCAAGAGAGGAAACGCCCTGGCCGGGACCATGGCCATAGCCGCGCTCGAGACGCCCGGAAAAGTGAAGGTTTATCATCTGACGGATTTCGACGCGAAGGGCGACGGCTCCGAGGTCTGGCGGACGTTCGCGAAAGACGGAACGCTCGCCGGCGAGGCATCTCCCGCCGCAAGGGGGAGGGCCACCGGTGCTGCCCTGGCCGTCAAGTTCACCCTCGGCCCCAAGGAAAAGCTCGAGGTCCCTTTTGTCATCTCCTGGGACTTCCCCTTCTATGAGTTCGAGAAAGGCGTCAAGTACCGCAGGAAATACACGGAGTTCTTCGGCGCGGACGGCGGCAACGCCTTCCGCATAGCCTGCGACGCGCTCGACAAGTTCAAGAGCTGGGAGAAGGACGTTGACGACTGGCAGGCGACGATCGTCCGCGACACCCGTCTCCCGGACTGGTTCAAGCAGGCGCTCATCAACGAACTTTATGTCCTGGCCGAGACGAGCGTCTGGGACGCGTCCACGAACCTTCACTCCTACCTCGAGAGCGTGGACTACCTGATGTATGGGACGTTCGACGTCGACGCCTACGTCTGGTCCGTCCTCAAGCTATGGCCGGATCTCGAGCTGGGCAACATGAAGTTTTTCGCCCAGGCCGTCGACTGGGAGGACCCGGCCTTCAAGTCCTACCAATACGCCGAGGTCAGCCCCGAGGAAGTGCCACCGGACAAGAAGGATTATTACTGGAACGTGAACAAGGTCCGCGGCATGGTCCCGCACGACATCGGCTCGCCGCTTCGGCGGCCGTGGGTCGTCCTCAACGCCTTCGACTGGCAGAACGGGAACGTCTGGAAAGACCTCAATCCCAAGTTTCCCCTCCGGGCGCTGAGGGACTACCGTTCGGCCGGCTCCCGGGACACAGAATTCCTGAAGAAGATGTTTAAGGCCTCGGTCACGGCCCTGGACACGCTGGAGAAGAAGTTCGGCGATCCTCAAAGCCACGTGCCTCTCAACGAAGGCATCCCCGATCAAACCTACGACACGTGGCGGATGAAAGGGGAGAGCGCCATGGTCGGCCTGCTGTGGCTCGGGGCGCTCCGGGCGGCGGCGGAAATGGGAGAAGAGCTTGCCTCCTCCGGCGTCGGGGTGCTGGACGATCTGGACGTTAAAAAGGCGGTGTCGAGATACACGGTCTGGTTCGAATCCGGCCGGCAGGCTCTCGAAAAGCTCTGGGACGATAAGGCCGGCTATTTCCATATCGATGCCCAGACCGACGACATCATGACCGATCAGCTCTTTGGCGTCTGGTATGCCGCGATGACCGGGGTCGAGACGAAGAACGGCGTCCCGATCGTCCCCGAGGACAGGGTCAGGCGGGCGCTCCGGACGATCTACGAGAAAAACGTCCTCGGCTACGGCGGCGGCCTTCTCGGCGCGGTCAACGGCCGGAGCGCGGCGGGGGCCCAGCTCCGCAGTCAGCAGGGCGATGAGGTCTGGGTCGGAACGACCTACGCCTTCGCCTCCAACTGCATCCTGCATGGGATGAAGGACGAAGGGATGCATGCGGCTTACGGTGTTTTCCATACGACCTACACTCCGTTCGGCCAGGGCTACTTTTTTAAGAGCCCCGAAGCCTACCTGAACCCCGACGAACTCGTCTGGAACAATCCCGGCGTCCGCTACGGCGAGACGCTCTTCCGGGTCATGAAGTATATGAGGCCCGGGGCGATCTGGGCCGTCTATGAGGCGCTCTTGAAAAAATAGGATCAAAAGGGTATCTTGATTCGTTTGACATGAAGATGAAGAAGAGACCGGGTCCGGGGACCCTTATCATCGTCTTTGCCGCCGCAGTGGCCATTTGTGTTCTTTTCTGGTTCATCCTCCGACCCGGGAAGGCCCCTTCCCAAAAGGTTCTCGGGATGTGGAAGGGACTGGGTGTCGAAAAGCCCAACGTCATCCTCGTCACCCTGGATACGACGCGGGCCGACCACCTGGCTTGTTACGGCTATTCGGGCGTGAAGACGCCAACCCTGGATGCCCTGGCCGGACGGGGGGTCCTATTCGAGCAATGCGCCGCCGCCTCGCCGCTGACCCTTCCCTCGCACGCCACGATCATGACGGGGATGTATCCGACCTATCATGGCGTCCGAGTCAACGGGAATACCGCCGTCAGTGAAACGCAAACAACCCTCGCTGAGATCTTTTCGGGCCGGGGGTACGATACCGGGGCCTTCATCGCGGCGTTTGTCCTCGACGGCCGCTGGGGCCTGAACCAGGGGTTCGGGCATTACGACGATTCGTTCGATCTGAAGAAATATAAACAGCTCGACCTCGGCGCCGTCCAGAAGCCCGGCAACGAGGTCATGGACGAGGCCCTAGCCTGGCTCGAGAAAGAGAAAGACCGTCCCTTCTTCGCCTGGGTCCACCTCTACGATCCTCATTCCCCGTACGAGCCGCCCGAGCCTT
>JALHVH010000406.1 GCA_022867105.1 Candidatus Aminicenantota bacterium | reverse complement strand
CTGGGTGAAGAGGGTTCTCCCGTCGCGCCACGACCTCAACGCCTGCTACGTGACCTATTCCGGTTATCGGACGCATAACGAAGATAAAACCTATGTTTTCGTCACCCATGACATGGGCAGGACCTGGGAGGACATCGGCGGCGGCGCTCAGAACCCGGTCAACGATATCGAGGAGGACCCGGACAATCCGAACATCCTCTACCTGGCCACGGACTACGGACTGTTCGTCACATTCGACAAGGGGAAGACGTGGACGAATTTCTCGTCGACGGTGCCCCACGTCATCATCAAGGACCTGGCCGTTCAGAAGAGAGACCGCGACCTCGTCATCGCGACCTACGGACGGGGGATCTACATCGCGGACATCTTCCCGATGAAGGAATTCAACCCGGATCTCTTCAAGAAGGACGTTCATCTCTTCGATGTCGAGGACACGATCAAGTGGAACCGCTTCGACCGGAGAGGACAGACCTTGGGAGAATTCGCCAAGGCGGCCAATCCGCCGGTCGGGGCCGCGATATACTATTATCTGAAGGACAAGGCGGCCTCGGTCACTCTGACCATCAAGGACGCGGCCGACGGCGTTGTCCAGGAGATCAAGGGCAAGACCGAAAAGGGCTTCCAGAAAGCGTTCTGGAACCTGGGCCGGAAGGTCGATTCCGAGAAGCTCGAGAACCTGAGCCGCGAGGCGCGCGCGAAGTTGACCCGGCTCGATCCCGGGACATTCAGCGTAACGCTCTCGGTCGACGGCAAGGACGTCGTGACGAAAAAGGCCGTGATCAAGCCGGACCCTGTCTTCCAAGGATCGGAGGACGATCAGGACGATATCCCTGAATGATGGCCGAAGGAAACTTGTTCAGGGAAGGAGAGATGTGAAATGAAAAAGATATTTGGCACTGTGACATTCATTGTCATGGCCGGCCTGTTGATGGTTCCGGTCCGGGCGGGACAGGCCATGGCCGGAACGAATGGTTTCGACCTCATGCCCATGCCGGCCAAGATCACACCGGCGGAGGGCAAGCACAGGATCACAGACGGCTTCTATGTCGCGGGGGACGTAAGCCCGGCCGCCAGGGCTTTTAAAGCCGCCTCCCGTTTCATGTTCCGGCTATCGGGAAGGACCGGCTTTTTCTTCAAACAGGACTTTCTTCTGAACCAGGCCGTAAGCGATCAGGCTTCGCTGATCTTCAAGTCCGAGAGAGCCGGTAAACTCGAACCGTTCGAGGACGAAAGCTACACTCTTACGATCGGACCGGAAAAGATCGTGCTTAGGGCTAAAACGGACATCGGCGTCCTGAGGGGGCTTGAGACGCTTCTTCAGCTCCTGGCCGCGGACGATCGGGGATACTATTTCCCGTGCCTGGAAGTCCAGGACGGTCCCCGGTTTACGTGGCGCGGGCTGATGATCGACGCGGGCCGGCATTTCATGCCCGTGGACATGGTCAAGCGGACGCTCGACGGCATGGCGGCCGTCAAGCTGAACGTCCTCCACTGGCACCTGACCGAGAACCAGGGGTTCAGGGTTGAATGCAAGACCTATCCCAAGCTCCACCAGCTCGGCTCGGACGGCTTTTATTACACCCAGGACCAGATCAAGGACGTCATTGCCTACGCCGCCGACCGCGGCATCCGGGCGATGCCCGAATTCGACATCCCGGGGCACTCGACGAGCTGGTTCGCGGCCTTTCCAGAGTACGCCAGCGGGTCCGGCCCTTACACCGTCGAGAGAAAATTCGGGGTCTTCGTCCCGACCTTCAACCCGACCGAAGAAAAGACCTACAAGTTCTTCGACGGGTTCCTGAAGGAGATGGCCGGACTTTTCCCCGACCCCTACCTGCACATCGGAGGTGACGAGGTCGAGGGGGGCGAATGGAAAACGAACCCGGCGATCCAACAGTTCATGAAAAAGAACGGCATTCCCGACAATCACGCCCTGCAGGCCACCTTCAACAAGAGGATCCTGAAGATCCTGACCAAATACGGCAAGAAGATGGTCGGCTGGGACGAAGTCTTCCAGCCCGGCCTGCCCACGAACATCGTCATTCAGTCCTGGCGCGGCCAGGAGGCGCTCGTCGAATCCGCCCGGAAGGGCTACCAGGGTCTGCTTTCGAACGGCTACTACATCGATCTCTGTCAGCCGGCGTGGGAGCACTATCTGAACGACCCCATCCCCGAAACGAGTCTCCTGACGGAAGACCAGAAAAAGTTCATCTTGGGGGGAGAGGCAACGATGTGGGCCGAACTGATCACTCCTGAAACGGTCGATTCGCGCATCTGGCCGCGGACCGCCGCTATTGCCGAGAGATACTGGTCGCCCCAGTCCGTCAAGGACATCGAGGACATGTACCGGAGGATGAACATCACGAGCCTCCAGCTCGAGGAACTCGGGTTGAAGCATCTAAGCTACCAAGCCATGCTGTTGCGCCGGTTGGCCCACTCAGAAGTTGTCGGGCCTCTTAAGGTCTTGGCGGACGTAGTCGAGCCGCTCAAGCGCTATGAGCGGCATGAACAGGCGACCTATACGTCTTTATCTCCGTTCACCCGGTTCGTGGACGCCTGTCCACCCGAATCCATGACGGCCAGGGAGTTCGCGGCCAATGTCGACAGGTTCCTTCAGACGAAAGATCAGGCGTTGGCCATAGAGATCAACGCAGCTCTCGTCCGTTGGCGCGACAACCACAAGGTCCTGCTGCCGATCATCCAGGGGTCCCCGGTTCTTAAAGAGGTCCAGCCGCTTTCCGAGGCTTTGACTCTAGCCGCCGAAACCGGGATCAAGGCCTTTGACCTGGTCCTGTCCGGGCAAAAGTCCGACCAAATCTGGGT
>JALHVH010000052.1 GCA_022867105.1 Candidatus Aminicenantota bacterium | reverse complement strand
GTCCTCGCAGGCGATGGCTTCGACCTCTTTAAGGATGCGGATGGCCCTCAGCGTGATGTCCTCGAGGTTGCCGACCGGGGTGGCGACGACGTAAAGGGTCCCGTTCCCGGCCATCCCTTATCTGTCCCAGTCATAGGGGTATAGGAAGTCGTGCCCGACCGTCCTGAAAGAGATCTTGGCGATCGGCGGCAGCTTCCTCTTGAATTCCGAGCCCTTGATGAGGGAGATGACCTTATCGACGACCTGCTCCTTGAAGCCGTCGGCGATGACTTCGTTCCGGGACTTCCTTTTGTCCGCCAGATCGAAAAGGATGGCGTCGATCTCGGCGTAAGCGACGCCGATCTCTCCCTCGTCGGTCTGCCCGGGCCAGAGGCCGGCGGTGGGCGTTTTTTTCAGGATCTTTCCGGGAACGCCCAGGTAGGCGCCCAACTCGCGGACCTGGGTCTTGTATAGGTCCCCCATGGGGTTGATGGCGCAGGCCATGTCGCCGTGGATCGTGCCGTAGCCGATGAGGAGTTCGGTCTTGTTGCTGGTCCCCAGAATGAGGGCCTTCTCGCGGGCGGAGAAATCGTAGAGGATGGCCATCCTCTCCCTGGCCATCTTGTTCCCCTTGAGTAAGCGGCTCTTCGTTGGATAGCGGAGGAAATAGGCGTCGACCTGGGGAGTGATGTCGATCCTCTTCGTCCGTATCCCCAGGGCGCGGGCGAGACCTGCGGCGTCCTTGACATCGGCGGGAAAGCCCTTTCTATAGGGCATGATGAGGGCTAGGACGTTCTTCGCGCCGAGGGCGCGGGCCGCGAGGACCGCGCATACCGAGGAGTCGAGCCCGCCGGAGAGTCCCAAAACCCCCTTCGTGAAGCCGAACTTGGTCAGCTCGTCACGTATAAAGCGCGTCAGCACTTTCTCGACGAAGGCGGGATTAATCTTCATAGCGGCGGACGATCCTTTCCAGGGAATGGAGGATGATCTCGGGCCTTTCGTCCCGTTTGAAGGTCCATGTCTTCCGGACCTGCCGGACGAGGCCCATGTCGAACTCGCAGGAGAGGACCTCTTCGTCCAGGCCGGAGGCCCGGGCCAGGCGCTCTCCTTTCGGGCTGTAGATGAAGGACCCGCCCGCGAAGGAAACCCCGTCCTCGGAACCCGTGCGGTTGCAGTACAGGACGAAAGCCGTGGAAAAATAGGACATCGCTTCTCCCATAAGCTCCCACATGTGGTTCGTCTCGAACCCGTCCGGACCGGCGACCCCGCGCCCCGGCGCGGCGGAAATGACGATCAAAACCTCAGCTCCTCCGGCGAAGAGCAGGTAGCTCGATCCGTACTGGAGAAAATCCCGGCAGATCATGAGGCCTGTCTTTCCGAAAGGCGCCGGGAAGGGGACGAAGTTCCGGCCCTGGGCGAAGAACTTGCCCTCTTCAAACATCCCGAAGGTGGGCAGGAAGACCTTGCGGTGGACGTGGAGGACCTTCCCGCCCGCGAGGAAGGCCGCGGAGTTGTAGAATAGCCCTCTTTCATTGTCCCTCTCCTCGACGAATCCCACGACGACAGACATTCCCCGGCCGGCGGCCAGGAGCTCTCTGAAGACGGGGCTGCGGGCCGTGTCGAGGGCGGCGTCGGGGACGAGGTCCTTGAGGCTGTAGCCGGTGAGGCTGAGCTCCGGAAAGACGACCACGTCGGCCTTGTCCTTGCGGGCCCGGTCCAGGAACTCCAAATGGCGGTTCAGGTTGGCCTTGATGTCGCCGAGCCGGGGCGCCATTTGGACGAGGACGGCTTTCACAACGGGAAAAATAGCATAAAAGAAAAGATAAAGCTAGACAGGCCAGACAGGTCATCACAGAGAACCGGGGTGTTCCGTGAGTCCAGCTTGTCTAGCTCTTCTTTATAATTATTGCAAATCCGCCTTGAATTAGTTATATATTAATAAGAAGCGGTTACCGGAGAAAATGAAACATATCGCCTTTTTTCTGCATGACATCTACATTAACAAGAGGACCGGCCGCCTCGTCTTCAAGCAGGACGAGATTGAAAAGTACTTTTTCTTCCAAAAGGGAAACCTCATCCAGATCAAGACGAACCAGCCCGAGGAGAGGTTGGGAGAGGTCCTGTTCAAGCTGGAGAGGATTTCCAGCGACGCTCACGCGCGCATGGACAACTTCATCGAGCCGAACCAGAACATCGGCGAGGTCCTGAAAAGCAAGGGTTTGATCTCGGAACAAGACCTCAGCGAAGCTCTTGTCTACCAGCTCCGGGAGACGACTCTGAACACCTTTCAATTTTTCGACGCCGAGATCGTTTTTCAGGAAAGAGAGGAGTCCGCGGCCAAGACCGAGGAGGCCCGGATCAGCACACCCTTTCTGATCGAGTACGGGATCAGACGCATGGCCTTCAACCCGGCGCTCAAGACCTACATGGCCAAGAAAGTCCCCCGGATCAAAGGGCGGTCGATGGTCCATCTCCTGACCGAAGAGGAAAAGAACGTCCTGAATAAGATCTCGGGCACGGCTTCGGCTGAAAAGGTCCTGACCGGTGCCTCATTCCATCCGGAATTCTTCTGGAAGAGCCTGTATCTGCTCCTGTGCCTGGACCTTGTCTCCTGGGAATCCGGCCCGGCCGCCATGGGGACCAGGTCCGAAACGGCGGCGCCGGAACCGTCGCGAGCCTCGGAACCGAAAGGCGGAAATGACACGCCCGTGATTTCCGATGTCATCGAAATGCGCGAGAGCTTTACTTCGAAGAACTATTATCAGATCCTGAATGTGCCGAAGACCTCGAACGGAGATGATATCAAGAAGGCCTACTTCAACCTCGCCAGACGCTTCCACCCCGACCGTTTCGACCGGGAGGTCCAGGCCGCCTACCGGGACCAGATCGACGAGGTCTTTGACACCATCACTACCGCTTACAGGACGCTCATCAACAAGGAGAAACGCAAGGCTTACGACGCGGGCGTCGGTGCGGCCCATCCCGACGAGCCCCAGGATCTCCTGAAACGCGCGGACATCAAGTTCCGGCAAGGGAAGACGCTCTACGGGCAGGAACGTTATGATGACGCGGTCGTCCTCCTCGAGGAGGCCGTGCGCCTCCGGAAGAACAAGGGCGATTTCCATTTGTTGTTGGCCATGGCCGAGTCCAAGATCCCCGCCTACCGGAAGAAGGCCGAAGAGGATTTCTTGAAGGCCATCAACCTCGAGTCGTGGAATCCCGAGGGGTATGTGGGCTTGGGGTTCCTCTACAAGAACGAGGGTTTGCTGACCAAGGCTTCCAGGCAGTTCAAAAAGGCCCTGGAAACGGACCCGGACCACAAGCTCGCCCAGCAGGAGCTTCAGCAGATCAACAAGGGCGCGAGGCCCAAAGGGCTTAAGGGGCTCCTGTCGCTGAACATCTTCAGATCCAAGAAGAAATAATCGTCAGGGCTTTTTTAAAAGCTTCAGGAACTCTTCTTCCCCGATCGTCCGGATTCCCAGCTCCTTGGCCTTATCGAGCTTGGAACCCGGGGAACTGCCGGCCACAAGATATGCCGTCTTTCCGGAAAGCGCGGTGGCTGTCTTGCCGCCGAGCGCCTCGATCCGTTCCGCGGCCTCGTCCCGGCTGAAGCTCGCGAGCGTCCCGGTGATGACAAAGACCTGGCCTTCGAGCGTCCCGGACCCGGTCTTTTCCTTCCCGGCCGAGAGGTTCAGGCCGGCCTCCTTAAGCCGGGCCAGGAGCTTTCGGCTCCCGTCCTGGGCGAAGAAGAAGACAATGCTTTCCGCGACCTTCGGCCCGACGTCCTCGACCCCCGTCAGTTCCTCGACCGTGGCGTGGGCTAGGTCGTCGAGGCTCTTGAACCGCCCGGCCAGTGTCCGGGCGAGCTTCTCGCCGACGTGACGGATGCCCAGGGCGAAGATGAGACGGGGGAGCTCCCTCGTCCTGGACGCCTCGATCTGGTCGAGGAGGTTCCGCGAGCTCTTGGGGCCCATGTGCTCCAGGCCGGCCAAGTCTTCGAACTTGAGGGAGTAAAGGTCGGGGACCTCACGGACCAGGTTTTTCTCCAGGAGCTGATCGACGAGAGCATCTCCCAGGCCGTCGATGTTCATGGCCCGGCGCGAGGCGAAATGGAGGACGGACTCCCGGAGCCTGGCCGGGCAGGACGGGTTGACGCAGCGCGAGATCGCTTCGCCTTCCGGCCGGAAGACGGCCGCTCCGCACACGGGACACGATTTGGGCCAAGCGAAAGGTTTCTCTTTTCCCGTCCGCCGTTCTTTCATGACGGAAACGACATGAGGGATGACGTCGCCGCTCCGCTCGAGGAGGATGACGTCCCCGACGCGGATGTCCTTGCGCCGGACCTCGTCCTCGTTGTGGAGGGTGGACCGGCTGATCGTTGTTCCGGAAAGCTTGACGGGTTCGAGAACGGCGACGGGGGTCAGGGCCCCGGTCCGGCCAACCTGGATGATGATGTCGTTGACGCGGGTGGTGGCCTGGCGGGCCGGGAACTTGTAGGAGATCGCCCAGCGGGGGGATTTGGCGGTGGCCCCCAGGATCCGCCGTTGGGCCGTCGAATCGACCTTGACCACGATCCCGTCGGCCTCGTAGTCGAGGGTGTCCCGTTTCCCGGCCCACTCTTTGTATAACGCGACGACATCATCCAGCGACCGGCAGGGCCGGGAGTGAGGATTGATCTTGAAACCGAGGTCTTTCAGACGGAGGAGGCTTTCCCACTGTGCGGGCGGCTCCTCCCCTTCGATGAAAAGGTAGTATAAGAAGACGTCCAGCTTCCTGGATGCGACCTCCCGGGAGTCGAGGAGGCGGATGGAGCCGGCCGCGGCGTTTCTCGGGTTGGCGAAGAGCGCCTCTTCCCGGTCCTCCCGCTCCCGGTTGAGCTTCAGGAAGACCTCGGAGGGGAGATAGATCTCTCCCCGGACCTCGACATCGCATGTTTCGCGGATGACGAGGGGAATGGACTTGATGGTCTTGACGTTGGCCGTGACGTCGTCGCCCCTCACGCCGTCGCCCCGCGTTACGGCCCGGGCGAACCGGCCGCCGCGGTAGAGGACGGAAATGCCGAGCCCGTCGATCTTGTGCTCGGCGACGTACCTGATCTCTTCTCCCGGGAGGAGTCTCCGGACTCTGTCCTCGAAGTCTCTCAGCCCCTGCTCGTCGTAGCAATTGTCGATGCTCAGCATGGGTTTGCCGTGCACGACGGGCGTGAACCCATCGAGGGGCCTTTCGCCCACCCTTTGCGTCGGGGACTCGGGAGTGATGAGCTCGGGGAACCGGGATTCGAGGTCCTCGAGCCGTTTCACGAGCAGGTCGAATTCGTGGTCCGAGATCTGGGGGTCGTTATCGACGTAATATTTCTTTTCGTGGGTGGCGATCTCCTCCCGCAGTTCCGCGATCCTTTGAATAGCTTCCCTCCGGGAAAAAGACTTCACGACTTGATTTTCCCGAGCCGAACGTAAATTACGGGGCCTTACTTGGTCCCGATCCTCTTCTTGACGTCGTCCATGCGCTTCGTCCACTTGGCCGTCATCTGGGAGCTCGAGGACTGGAGCTTGGCGATCTCGGCCCTCTGGATGTCGATGTCGGACAGGATCTTTTTCATCTCCGCCTTCTCTTCGTCGGTCAGGTCCTCTTCGTTCTTATCGGTGAACTTGGTGTTGAACGATTTCGTCAGATCGTCGATCTTTTTCTGTTCTTCCTGGATCTTGTTGATGACTTCGTTGATCTTGGCGTCGGGGGAGGAGGTGAAGAAGAGGTTTTGGGCCATGCCCAGGGCGTTCTGGGACTGGGCCGGGTAGAGGAAGCTGGCTTCGATGAGGTAATCGATCGCCTCCTGGGGCGCCTTCTTGGCCAGGATGATGCCGATGTTGTAGGCGAGCTCGCCGGTCTTCTTCTTAGCATAGGCTTCCTTGAAGAGTGCGAGGGCCTCGTCGGCCTTGTTGTCCCGGTAAAGAGTCTGGCCGAGGATCAGGGCGCTGTCGGGGTCCTTGGACTGGTTGTAGAGGGTCCGGAAGACCTTTTCAGCTTGGGCGAACTGTTTGGAGTCGTAAAGGGTCTTGGCCAGCTTCTTGATCTGGGCCATGATCTTGGGATCTTTAAGGATCACGTAGGAATTGATATAGGCGTCGGCCGCGGCGCCCATGTCCTTGGCCTTCTCGGCGGCCTGGCCCTGGAGGTACCAGCCGGCGCCGATCATCTTACTCCACTGGGCTTCACTTGGCTCCTTCTCTTTGTTGGCTTTGGCGAGCTCGATGAGTTGTCCGGCATGCGCTCTGGCCTTATCGAGGTTCTGGCCCGTGCCGATGTAGAGGCTGGAGAGAGTGATCAGGATCTGCATGCGGGTGAGGTCGTCGATCCCGGACATGGTCAGGGCCTTCTCGCCGTACTGGATGCTTTCTGCGGCGGGCTTCGTCTGGCAAGGCGTCAGGCAAAGATAGACGCAAGCGAAGTTCTCGTACTGGGTCCCTTTCCCGGCGTACTTCTGGAGGTAGGCCTTGAGCGCCTGGACCTTCTGACACGGGTCGCTCTGGGTCATGGCCTTGATATAGGCTTCGTCCGCCTCGCTCTGGGCGGCGAGGAAACCCGTGGCGACTATGGCAAACAGGACTGCTGTCAATAGGATTCTTTTCATTCACAACCTCACAAATAATTTTTTAGAATGATAGCTTGCGTCCAGGCAAATGTCAATACAACGTATCTCCTCATAGATTATAGCAAAATATGTGCCAAGTACGATAGATAAGGAAGATGCCGGCCTGTCCAGCTTGTCTAGCTTGTCCAGCTTCTTTATAATACCGTCAATGGATAAGTTTAAGGATTTCGCCGGAGGTTTCCTCGAATCCGTCGGGCGCCCGCTGATGACGGGCGTGTCCCTGAAGGAACATTCCAGCTTCAGGATCGGGGGGAAGGCCGAATTCTTCTTTGAAGCCGGATCGGCCGAAGAGCTGAAAGCCGCCGTCGCCCGCGCCAGGCTGGAATCCGTCCCCTTTTATGTCATCGGCGGAGGGTACAATATCCTTTTTCCCGACGAAGGCTACCTGGGACTTATCATCCAGAACAGGGCCCAGGGCATCTCCCGGGGACCCGGCCCCGGCGAGATCGAGGTCCTCTCGGGAACCCCGTTGTCGAAGGTCCTTCAATTCGCCCTGGACAACGGTCTCGCGGGACTGGAATTCCTGGCCGGGATCCCGGGGACACTCGGCGGGGCCCTCTACAGCAACGCCGGGGCCTTTGGGAGTTCGATCGGGGACATCTTTCGTGCGGGCGTTTTCCTGGACGAAAAGGGAAATGAGCGGACGGCGGAAGGAAATGATCTGGCGTTCGCTTATCGGCGGTCGGCCCTCCAACAAAAGCACTCCATCGCCCTGAGCGCCGTCCTAAAGGCGGCTGCCGGCGACCCGGAAATGATCCGGAACGGGATCGAGGAGAACCTGGACAAGCGACGGAGGAAACAGCCGCCCTGGGGGACGCCCTGCGCCGGAAGCTACTTCAAGAACCCGGTCCTTCCGGACGGGACGAAGGTCTCGGCCGGCCGCCTGCTCGAAGAGGCCGGGGCGAGGAACGTCCGGGTCGGGGACGCCGCCGTCTTTTCCGGGCACTGCAATTTCCTCATCAACCTCGGCCGGGCGCGGGCCTGCGATGTCCTGGCCCTGGCCGCGGAACTCAAGGAGCGGGTGAGGGCGACGTCCGGAATCCTCCTGGAAGAGGAGGTCATCTATCTTCCAGGATCTTTCTCAATGTTCTGATCGCTTGCGGGGGGAGGCCCCGTTTTCCGGAGGTTTCGAGGCTCCTCCTGCCGAGGGCCGCGTAAAGATCCCTCCAAAACCCTTTCGCGGGCAGGGCCCGGAGATGCACGAGAACGGTCCTTACGTCCCCCCGAACAAAGGGGCCCGTGACCGCGGGCCCGGCGCCAATTTCCTTTACGTTCTGTAAAGTTCTTTGGGCCAGGGGCAGGAGGACCTCCGACGCTTCTTTTTCTCCGAGTCCCCTCGATTCGAGGAGCGCGAAGGCCGAGCCCAGGAGGGCCGCCGCCCCGCCGGAACAAAGGACACAGGCCGCGTGATAGAGGGGCTTGTCGGCTTCGGCAAGGAAGAGGGCCCGGCCGCCGAGCCGGCGGACGATCTTCCCGGCCGTCATCAGAGCTTCAGCGTCTCCCTCGAGACCGTAGCCGATCCCTTTAAAGAGGTCCGGCCTGGCTTCTTTCCGGGCGAACGTCTGGATCGGGTGAAAGGATGCCGTGAAAGCGCCTTTTTCCCTGAGGGGGGCCAGGGCCCGGGCGGGGAGCAGGCCGCTCGAATGGAAGACCGTCCTTCCCCGCCAATCGATGGAGGACGCTGCCAGGAGAGCGGCGGTTTTAGCGACGGAGTCATCCGGAACGCATAGAAACAGGATGTCCGCGTCCCTTGCGGCTCTCACGACGCCCGCGGTCGCTTTTCCCCGGCCGATGAGCCTTGCACTTTCTCGGGCCGAGGACAGCCGGCGGCAGAAGAGCCCTTTGATGTCATAGCCCTTTCGGGCGAGCGCGTGGCCCAGGGAAGCGCCAAGCTTTCCCGCCCCGATAATAGAGACGCTTTTCAAGGGCATTTCACCCGGGGGGCCAGGTCATCCGCCGGCCGCCGAAGAGGTGAACGTGGATGTGGAACACCTCCTGGCCGGAGTCCGGGCCCGTGTTGAGGACGATCCGGTAGCCGCTTTTCGCGATCCCCCTTTCGGCCGCGATCGCCCGCGCCCTGGCCAGGATCTGCCCCAGCAGGGGCTCCCGGTCTTTCGGCAGGTCGTTGAGCGACCCGATGTGCTCCTTGGGGATGATGAGAATATGGACGGGGGCCTTTGCGTTGATATCCTCGAAGGCCAGGACCTCATCATCTTCGTGAACGATCCGGGCCGGGATGTTCTTGTTGATGATCCCGCAGAAAATGCAGCCCTCCATGGTCCCTCCTCTTCAGTTCCGGATCCGCTCGATGGAAGCGCCGATTCCTTGGAGCTTCTCCTCGATCCTTTCGTAGCCGCGGTCGAGGTGTTCGATCTCATTGATGACGGTCTCGCCGTTGGCGATCAGACCCGCGAGGATGAGCGAGGCCGAGGCCCTCAGGTCGGTGGCGATGACCTCGGCGCCCGAGAGGGGGGTCCTTCCCTTGACCGTGGCCTTGTCCCCCTGGACCTCGATGTTGGCGCCGAGCCGCAGCAGTTCGTTGACGTGGGAGAACCGCCGGTCGAAGATGGTCTCCGTGATGATGGATGTTCCCAGGGCCTGCGTCATCAGGACCATGAATTGGGCCTGCATGTCCGTGGGGAAGCCGGGATAAGGAGAGGTCGTGATGTCCTGGGGCTTGATCTCACGGCTCCCGACGACCCTCAGGGCGCTGCCCCGGAGGGGCTCGATGATCGCCCCTGAATATCGCAGCTTTTCGATGATCGTCTGGAGGTGGGCGGGATTGATGTGGTTGAGGAGAATATCGCCGCGGGTCAGGGCGCCGGCCACCAGGAACGTCCCGGCTTCGATCCGGTCCGGGATGATCTCGTGGGTCGCTCCGCCAAGCTCACGGACCCCAATGACCCGGACCGTTTCCTCTCCGATCCCGTCGATCCGGGCCCCCATCTTGACCAGGAGTTCGCAGAGATTGGTGATCTCCGGCTCAAGGGCGCAATTCTTCAGGACGGTCTCTCCCGCGGCCAGAGAGGCTGCCATCAAGAGGTTTTCGGTGCCGCCCACGGTCTTTTTCTCGAATTCAATGGACGCGCCGCTAAGCTTGTCGGCCGTGGCCTGGATGTAGCCGTGCTCCAGGCTGATGGTCGCCCCGAGCTTCTGGAGGCCGTTGATGTGGAGGTCGATGGGCCTTGACCCGATGGCGCAACCCCCCGGGAGGGCGACGACGGCCTTTCCGTAACGGGCCAGGAGCGGGCCCAGAACGAGGATGGAGGCCCTCATGGCCCGGACGAGCTCGTAAGCGGCTTCATCCGAAGCGATGTCCCTTACTTGGACGGCGAGGGAATTGCCCTCGATGTCATACTCAGCCCCCAACTGTTTCATGAGGGTGAGGATGGTGAAGACATCCTTGACGAGGGGGATGTTCGTCAGGTTGAGCTTCTCGTTGGTGAGCAGGCCGGCGGCGATCGCCGGCAGGACGGCGTTCTTAGATCCGCTGATCCGGACTTCTCCCTGGAGCCGCAGGTCGTGGGTCCCCCGGATCCGGATCCTTTCCATAGAAACAATTCTAAGGGTTCGGCCCGGAAAAGGCAAGACGTACGGCTTGCATTTCCTTTCGTGTGGGAAGGAATTTTAGGCTCGGGGCATCGCCCCTGCGCCTTTGTCCAATAGCATACGAAAAGAAATGCTCTCAGACGCACGAACTAATACGAACGCAATAAAAAAAGTACCTATGTATGAACGGCACTGAATGCCGTCCTCAAGCCCCCGTAGCGGAGGGGGGACCCGTCGGCTTTTTCGACGGGGGGAACCGACGGGACTGGTTCCCCGGGGGCCGGGGGAGTGAGGACGGCTTCAGGCCGCTTAAAGTCAGATGTCAAACTATTAATGCGTTTGTATTAGATTTTATTCAGCGCCTGGTCGATGTCGGCGATGATATCGTCCGGGTCCTCGCCGCCGACGCACAACCTGATGAGCTGGGGCGGGATGTCGGCCATCCGCCGGGCCTCCTCGCCCTGCTGGGAATGGGTCGAGATCGCCGGTATGGTGGCGACGCTCTTGATCCGTCCGAGGTCCGTGGCCCGGTAGATGATCTTGAAACTGTCGAAGGCCTTGCGGGCGTTGGCGGGAGGCCCCTCCACCCGGAAGCTCATGAGGTGGCCGTAACGGTTGACCTCGTTCCCGGGGCCGTCGCCGGAGTCCACGAGCTTCATGTATTTTTTGGCGATGGGGTGGAGGTGATAGCTCGGGAGTCCCAGGTAGTCCACCTGGTAGACCCTCGGGTGGGTCTGGAGGAACTCGGCGACCTTCTGGCAGTTCCGGCTGACGAGGTCCATCTTCGAGCGCAGTGTGCGAAGGTCGTTCAGGGCGAAGAGGGCGTTGAAGGGAGAGGGCGATGGGCCGTTGTCCCGATAGGGCCAGAACTTCACATACTCGGCGAAGCTCTCTTTGAACCGCGGGTCGTCGTTCTTGATCTTGGTGACGATCGGCTTGCGGCTGATGAGGGCGCCCCCGATGGCCAGGCCCCCGGACGTGATGGATTTGGTCAGGGAATGGACGACGATATCGACCCCGTGGGCGATGGGCCGCATAAGGGCCGGTGTCGCGCAGGTCGCGTCGAAGATGACCGGCACTTCCCATGAGTGGGCCAGGTCGGCCAGCGCTTTGACGTCGCAGAAGGATTGATGGGGATTGCTCGGCGCTTCCATGTAAACGAACCGGGTTTCCCCGTCGATCTTCGATTTCCACTCCTCGATGTCCTCTGGGTGGAGGACCCAGCGGCATTCGACCCCCCGCTCCTTCATCTTCCGGACGGCGAAATGCTGAAAGGTCCCGCCGTAAAGCTGGATGGAGGAAACGAAATTCATCTGTTCCGGACCGTCCTTCTGTTTGACGAGGAAGGGATCCACCGCCGACATAATGGCCGACATGCCTGAAGCCGTTACGAGGCAGGATGTGTCGGACCCCGTCCGATACCCCTCGAGCAGGGCCATCATCCACTCCAGGTAGTAGGTCGTCGGGTTGGCGATCCTCGTGTAGCACCAGGTCGGGACGAGGTAGGCCAGGGCGGCCTCGAGCTCGTCGGCGTCGCGGTAGGCCTGCGATGTGGCCAGGTAGAGGGGCTCAATGATGGCTCCCTGGTTCTGGACGAGGGCTTCCTCCATGGAGTATAGCCCGTGTACGGCGATGGTATCGAACTTCATCCTCCGCATCCGGGCGAGGGCGGCTTCCCTTTCGGCGATGAGCTTCCTGGACGCGTCAACGTACCTCTGGACTCCTGGACCGTGTTGCGGATCAAGGCTCATGATACCTCCAAAAAATGCGAAAAAGGACGTTCGTATTTTGAGCGATTCGAGCGAATAAAATTCGGAAGGCTGACTGGCATGACACGAATGTCTGCTAAGCTATAAAATAACCGCAAACGGGGGCGATAGTCAAGCTGTTCGAATGTTTCGGTCAGCATTTCTTTTAATCACACGAAAAGAAATGCTTCCAATCTTTATTGATTTAGGCAGGTCAGATTGTAGCCGCACGTTCATCGTCGCGGGCTTTGGCCTGCGTATTTAAAAATGTAAATAGAAAGCGCCGCCGCGCCCTAATTTTTTTTACAACGATGAATGGCCAACATGTCCGAGAGGATGGAATAGCCGGTCTCGATCTTGCCGGCGCCGGCTCCCTGGATGGTGATCTTCCCCATCAGGTCCGTGTCGAACGTCAGGGCGTTGTGGGCGCCCATGACGCCGGCCAGGGGGTCGGACAAGGGAAGCTTCTGGGGGGAGACGCTCGCCTCGATCTTGCCGTCCCGCTTCACGGTCCGGGCGATGAGCTTGTAGCGGAGGCCGGCCGCCTTGGCGGCCTCGACGTCGGCCTTGGAGATGCCGCTGATGCCGGTCCTTTGGACTTCGGACGTCTGGACGTCCCCTCCCAGGAGGACGTTGGAGAGGATGACGATCTTGGCCAGGGCGTCGAATCCCTCGACGTCGGCGGTCGGGTCGGCCTCGGCGTAGCCCAGCTTCTGGGCCAGCGCGAGGGCGTCCGCGTATTCCATGCCGTCCTGTTCCATCTTGCTCAGGATGAAATTGGTCGTCCCGTTGAGGATGCCCTTGACCTCGCGGATGTCGTTTCCGGCCAGCCCGCTCTCGCAGAGATGGAAGACCGGGGTGCCGCTCATGACCGTCCCTTCGATCCGGAACTGGAGCCCGTTCTGGCGGGCCATATCGGCCAGGTCCCGGTAATGCAGGGCGGCCGGACCCTTGTTCGAGGTG
>JALHVH010000051.1 GCA_022867105.1 Candidatus Aminicenantota bacterium | reverse complement strand
GTCATCACCAACCGCATCGCCCATCTCATCGCTTCCAAGATGGCCAGCCCGGAGGAGATCCTGGCCGTCACTTTCACCGAGAAGGCGGCCAACGAGATGGAAGCCCGGGTGGACCTCCTCGTCCCTTACACCTATTCTTTCGTCGAGATCAGCACCTTCAATTCCTTCGGGGAGAAGGTCCTGAGGGATTACGGGATGGAGCTTGGCTACCCTCCCGATTTCAGGCTCCTCGATGACGTGGAACAGGCCATCTTCTTCCGGGAGAACCTCTTCAAGTTCTCCCTCCGGTACTTCCGGCCCTTGAGCTTCCCGACCAAGCACATCCAGGAGCTCCTCGATGCCATCAAAAAGCTGAAGCAAGAGGATGTCCGCCCCGGGGAATACCTGGCTTATGCCCAGGCGCTCCAGGGAAAGGCTTCGGACGACGTCGGAATTGAGGAAGCCCTCAAACAAGAGGAAGTAGCCCGGATCTACGGGGAATACCAGGACCTTCTTAAAAAAGAAGGGAAGATCGACTTCGAGGACCAGGTGACCCTGGCGGCCGAGCTCTTCCGGACTCGGCCCTCCGTCCTGAAGGAGTTCCAGTCGAAATACAAGTACATCCTGGTGGATGAGTTCCAGGACACCAATTTCGTCCAGTTCGAGCTCCTCAAGCTCCTGGCCGCCCGCCATGGGAACCTGACCGTGGTCGGGGACGATGATCAAAGCATCTTCCGGTTCAGGGGCGCTTCCCTGAGCAACATCCTTAATTTTCAGGAGGTCTATCCTCAGGCCAAGAAGATCGTCCTGACCAGGAACTACCGGTCCACGCAGGCCATCCTGGATGCCTCCTACCAGCTCATCCGGCACAATGATCCCAACCGACTCGAGTTCAAGTACAGGATCGACAAGCGCCTCGTTTCATCCCTCGATGTCAGGGAAAAGAGCATCCACATGCTCCAGTTCGATTCCGTTTCCCACGAGGCGGACCGGGTGGCCGACCTCATCCTGGAAAAGAACGGGGAGGGCGTCTCGTGGAGCGACATGGCTATCCTGGTCCGGAGGAACGCGGACGCCGACCCCTATCTCCGGGCCCTGAACATGAAGCAGGTCCCCTACCGTTTCTCCGGGAGCCGTGGGCTCTACCAGCAGGAGGAGATCAAGGTCCTGATCTCCTTCATCAGGGCCCTGACGGATTTCGAGGACAGCCGGAGCCTGTTCCATCTTGCCCTTTCCGGGGTCTACGGGATGGACCCCTACGACCTGACCGTCGTTTCGAATTACGCTCAGAAAAGGAACCTTCCTCTCCACCAGGTCTTTCGGAAGGTCCACGAGGGGGCCCGGCCGGTCGAACTCCCGGCGGCGGCCGAGGCGGCGATCAAACGGATCTTCGAGGACCTTCTCGGCTACATCAGCCTGGCCGGGCAGAAGAACGCGGGGATGGTCCTCTATGCCTTCCTCGAGAAGAGCGGCACCCTGAAATCCCTGGCCTCGCGGATGGACTCTTCCTCGGAGATGAAGATCAAGAACATCCGACTTTTCTTCGACAAAGTGAAGGGCTTCTCCGACCTTGCCGATGACGACTCCATCCATTCATTTGCCGGATATCTGGACCTCCTTCAGCAGGTGGGGGACAATCCCGCCACTTCTGAAGCTGAGTTGGACGAGGACGCCGTCAACGTTCTGACCGTGCACAAGGCCAAAGGGCTTGAGTTCTCCGTTGTCTTCCTCGTTAGTCTCATTGAAGACCGCTACCCGGGCCGCGAGAGACGGGAGAAGATCCCCGTGCCGGCCGGGATCCTTAAGGAGGAACTGCCGGGGGACGAGAACTTCGTCCAGGAGGAAAGGCGGCTCTTCTATGTCGGGATGACCAGGGCGAAAAGGCTCCTCTACTTGACTTGGGCCAGGGATTATGGGCTCAAGAGGCTGAAGAAGGTCAGCCCCTTCGTCCTTGAAGCCCTGGACATTCCCGGCATGCCGGAGGAGGTCCTCCGCAGCTCGGCGCTGGAAGAGATCAGGCGTTTCTCCCTCCGGGAAGAGGCCGGCGCCCTTTCGCTCCGCAAGCCCCGGGGGGTCCTGACCCTGAGTTTCCTCCGGTTGGAGGACTATCTCACCTGCCCGCTCAAATACAGGTTCCGTCACGTCCTGCGGATCCCCGTCCTCCCCCATCATGCCCTCGTGTTCGGCAGGGTGCTCCACGCGTCGGTCCACCATTTTCTGAAGAACCGGATGAAAGGGCGGACGCTCGGGGAGGAGGATGTCATCCGGGAGTACGAGAGGCTCTGGGTGAACGAGGGTTATCTCAGCCGGGAACACGAGGAGCTGAGGAAGAGGTCCGGCGAGCAGGCCCTCCGTCTCTTCTATCGCAGGGAGACGAAGTCGGGGAATGTCCCCGCGCTGCTCGAAAAGAGCTTCAGATGGCAGTCAGGGAAGGTCCGGTTCACCGGGCGCTGGGACAGGGTGGACTTCGAGACGGGAGGCGCGGTCATCATCGATTTCAAGACAACCGAAGTCATGGACCAGAAGGAGGCCGACCGGAGGACGAGGGACAGTCTCCAGATGGACGTTTACGCGCTTTCGTTCCTTGAGACCGAGGGCATGGCGCCCTTCGAAACGCGGCTGCACTTCCTGGAATCCGACCTCGTCGGCAGGGCCCGGAAGGGCGGGAAGGAACAAGAGCGGGCCCGGGGAAAGATCCTCGAGGCGGAAGAGGGGATCCGGGCCGGGGAATTTGGGCCCCGTCCGGACTGGCACAACTGTAATTATTGCGAGTTCAAAACGATCTGTCCGTCTTCGTACGCGTTCTAAACGGAAATCCGCTTATTCGAGCCCGGACCAGAAGGGCATGACCGCCCAGATGCGGTTCCTTTCCATGAGCCTCAGGGCCAGGGCGGCCTGCTTCAGCCCGGGACGCATATCGAGCACGCTTTCCTGGGCCCGCCTCCCGAGGAGCGACTCCCAGAAAGTCCTTTTCTTGGGCCACACGACCAGCCTGACCTCTTCTTCCCTTGCGATTCCCGCTAAGCCTTTGGCCAGCTCGACGGCCTTCGTCAAGCCTCCCAACTCGTCCACGAGCTTGAGGTCCCTGGCCTGAGCGCCCGTCCACACCCGGCCGCGGCCGACCGCGTTCACCTCGTCCTTGGTCATGTTCCGGCCTTCGGCGACCTTGGTCAGGAACTGATCGTAGGTCCAGAGGATCTCATCCTTCATGATCTTCTTTTCTTCCGGCGAGAACGGCCGGAAGGTCGAGAAGATGTCGGCCTCCTTTCCGTAGGCGATTTTTTCGGAGGTCAGGCCGAGCTTTTCGTAAAGGGCCGAAAGGTCGAACTTGCCCGCCAGGACCCCGATGGAGCCCGTGAGGGTCTGCGGTTGGGCTACGATCTTGTGGGCCGCCATGGAGATCCAGTAGCCTCCCGAACCCGCGACGTCGGACATCGAAACGACAAAGGGCTTCTCTTTCTTGGCCAGGAAGACCTCGCGCCAGATGACGTCGGAGGCCACCGAGGAGCCGCCCGGGCTGTCGACCCGGAAGACGATCGCGGCGATGGACTTGTCCTGCCGGGCCTGCCGGATCCAGCGGGCGACGGTCGTTCCCCCCATGCTCTGGGGCAGGCTCTCACCGCTGAGGATGGGCCCGATTCCATAGATCAAGGCGACCCTCCGGCCGATGCCGATTCCGGCCGAAGCCGGAGAGACCCGGGCGTAGGCGTCGGAGGTGATCCTGCCGAGCTTCCGCCCCCCGCTCTGCAGGAGGTTCTGGAGCTCATCTTCGTAAAGGAGGTCGTCAACGAGGCCCGCCTTGAGGGCGTTCTCTCCCTGGAAGAAAGCATGGTCGATGATGCCCCGGACTTCCGCCTCGCTCTTCTTCCTGGCCGAGGCCACGGCTTTGACATATTGGGAGAAGAGGTCCCCGTAGATGGACTCCATCATCTCCCTGTGGGCCGGCGTGAACCCTTTTTCCGTGAACTGGTTATAGGCCGTTTTGTATTCCTCGACATGCTCGAACTCCGCCCGGACGCCCAGTTTATCGAGGGCGTTCTTGAAGAAGGGGACATATCCGCCGATGCCGTTGATGCCGAGCCATCCCATCGGGTGGAGGATGATCCGGTCGCAGGCGGTGGCAAGATAATATTCCTTGTCGAAATCAGGCGCCTCGTCGATATAGGCGTAGGCCTTTTTGCCGGCCTTGCGGAAATCGAGGACCGCGTCCCGGAGTTCCGTCACCTTGGCCCAGTCACAAGCGAGAAGGTTCATCCGGAGGAGGATGGCCTCGACCCGGTCATCGGCCTTGGCCTTGCGGAGGTTCATCCAGAGCTCGTTCATGGACAGGGGCCGGATCCCCAGGATGACGTTCGTGAAGAAGTCGGGAGGGGCGATCTCCTGGAGCTCGCCGGACAGGTTGATCTCCAGGTAAGCGTGGAGCGGGACCGTCACGGCCGGCCGTCCCCAATCCATCAGGAAATAGGAAATCGCCGCGGCCGCAGCCAGGATGAAGATGACCAGGAAGATGATCAGGACATAAGTGCGCTTTTTCATCGTTTCACCGCCTTAATAGCAAATATATCAGAAATCTCCAGGGGGAGAAAGCCCTGCCCGCCGGGTCCTTGCTCCCCTTTAAAAAAGACTTGATTTGTCCTTTTTGTTATGATTGAATAAATCGACTTCTCCGATCGTGTGACCCGACGGAGATCGGGCAGGGCGATGGTGAGAGATCAAGGAGGTTTCTTTTATGTCTCAAAAACTTTATGTCGGCAACCTCAACTACAAGACCACTGAGGACACACTGAAACAGCTGTTTTCCCAGTACGGTGAGGTGATCTCGGTCAACATTCTGCAGGGACGAGGTTTCGGTTTCATCGAGATGGCGACCCCCGAATCCGCCGCGGAGGCCAAGAACAGGCTCAGCGGGACCGAATTCGACGGACGTAAGCTTATCATCAACGATGCCCGGCCCAGAGCCGACCACAAGCCCGGCGACAGACAGCCCGGCGGCTTCGAAAAAAGAGGCGGTTTCCGTAAGTTCTGATAGATCCTTCTTTCGTTTCCTAGCTTTTTTCACCGGAGAAATTCTCGAAGGGGATTTCTCCGGCTGTTTGTTCGGGGTGACACGCGAGAGGGCATGAACCTTTTTCTTTTTCCCTTCGTAGTACCCAGTGAAGACCGAAACAGGAACCAGGCGATAAGAATGGACCGGGAATGCTTGATCGGGACTGAGGACATCCATGCTCTTGTCAGAGAGATCCAAAACGGGAGCAGGGAAGCCTTCATGACCATCGTCGGCGCCTTCCAGCAGCGGGTCTTCATGATGGCCTATTCCATGCTCCGCAACAAGGAGGACGCGCTGGACGTCGTCCAGGAGACTTTTCTCCGGCTCTTCCAGAAGGCGGGGCAATTCAAGGAAGGCTGCAATTTCCAGGGCTGGCTGCTGCAGATCACGAGGAACCTGAGCGTGGATTATTACCGGAAGAACACCAGGAAAAAACGGGAGTTCGAGAGCCCGAAGAGCCTCGATCGACTCCAGGTGGCGGCCGGGCCGGACCCGGCCTCTTCGTCCGCCGGCGAGATGCGGGACGTTTTTTCCCGGGGCATCGACAAGCTGGCCAGCCGTCAACGCATGGTCTTCGTCCTGAGGCATGTCGACGAACTCCAGTTCAACGAGATCTCCGAAACGATGAACATCTCCGTCGGCACCGTCAAGTCCCTGCATTTCAAAGCGGTCCAAAACCTGAGGAAATGGCTCCGTCCATACATGGGGATCACATCATGAACGCGTGTCAGAACCTTCAAAAAGACCGGGCGGCTTTCCTGGCCGGAGAGCTGGGCCTCGAGAGGAGAGATCATATGGCGTCCCATCTCAAAGAGTGTCCCGGGTGCCGTAAGGATGTCGACGAGATGAGAAAGGTCATCGATGCCGCCGGCCTTGTCAAGGGAGAGATGGATAAGGCCATCGCGTCGGTGGATTGGGAGGCGCTGCCCGCGAAGGTTGCGGACTACGTCTTTGAGAAGACGGCCCGCCCGCGCCGGTTAACCGTCGGCGAGCGTTTCCGGATGACCCGGCCCGTGATGATAGCCGTTTACGCGGGGGCCGTCCTCGGGCTCATTTTCGGCTCTCTGGCCACTTACCTCATCCTGAAGCGCCCTGCGCCGTCCGCGGTCGCCCACAACAGGTTCTTCGCTTCCCCCGAATTCATCGATCGCGTGGAACTCGAGATGAGCCGGCGGCAGACCCTGGATTACCTCCAGAAGAGCCGGTACCTTCTCCTGGACCTCGCTCAGGCCTCGTCGCGGGACAAGGGGAGCGGCATGGATCAGCTGGCTTCGGGAAGGGCCAAGGAACTCCTGGCCAAGAAGAAATACCTCAACCCGCAGCTGGAGGGGAATTCCCGGATGGCCAAGGCCAAAGCCATCTGCGACCAGATCGAACTCCTGTTCCTGGAACTTTCCCAAATCAGCGATGACCTGACGGAGGTCGAGATGAAAAGGATCCAGGGCATGATCGAGGATCGCCGGCTCCTTCTGAAGATCAGCCTGGTCGAGAAAGAGTTGGAAGAAAGCGAGGTTTGACGTGAGAAACATCAAGATTTGTATAGGGATCCTGCTGCTAGTGTCGCTAGGCATGGGAGCGTACGCCCAGACCGGGCCCGACGAGAGGCTTTTCGAGGAGGCCAAGGTCTTGATCTTCGACAAGAAGTGGGAGGCCGCCCAGGATAAGCTCGATGACCTCCTGGACAGGTACCCGCAGAGCCTGATGAAGGAGCAGGCCCTCTTCTACCGGGCCAAGTGCCTGAGCGAGCAGGCGGGCCGGGAGAAGGAAGCGATCGAGGCCTACGACTCCTACATCCGCGGCGTCAAGGTTTCGGACAGGAATGCCAGCCTGATCGAGGATTCCGAGATCTCTACAATCGACCTGGCCTACGGCCTTTATGAAAAGGGCGAGAGACGTTTCCTGGACGCCATCGAGGGGCGGCTCGGGAGCTCCAACAAGGTCATTCGCTACTACGCGGCGTTCAAGTTGAGCTACGTCAAAGACAAAACCATTTCGAGCCGGGCTGTTCCCGTCCTCAGGAGGATCATCGAAAACGAGCCGGACGCTGAACTCAAGGACAGGGCTAAGATCGCCCTTCTCAGGGTCGACCCGGGGGCCCTCAGGGCCGTCGGGGACGACCGGTCGGAAGCGCACGCCCGGATCCTCAAGATCCAGGTCTTCGAGGGCGGGAAGAAAAAGATCGACATCAATATCCCCTGGGCCCTGGCGGACCTGGCCCTGCAGGCCATCCCGGACGAAGAGAAGTCCGTGATGCGGAAGAAGGGCTACGACCTGGACAGGATCATCAATGAACTGGCGAAAACGAAGAGCACGATCATCGAGATCAATGATGCCGATTCGGTCATCAAGATCTGGATCGAATAGATCAAGGAGGAAACTCATGAAAAAAGCGACATTCCCGGTGCTCGCGGCGTTCGCCCTGGCCCTCGCCCTCGGCGGGATCGCCCTGGCGGAAGGCCACGACGACATCCAGGCCATCAAGAAGGCCGTTAAGGAGAACCCGAACTACGCGCCCGGCCAAGAGGTGAAGTGGTTCAAGGTCCTGGTCACTGACAACAAGGCCGGCAAGGACAAGGTCCGCGTCACCCTTCCCCTCTCGCTGGTCGAAGCGTTCGTTAAGTGCGCCGGCAACAAGCACCTGGGTCTCGACAAGGGAGACGTCGACATCGATTTCGGACAACTCCTGGTCGAGCTGAAGAAGGTCGGCCCCATGGCCATCGTCGAGATCTATGAGGACGATGAAACGGTGAAGGTCTGGCTGGAATGACTCCGGGGCGATAAGGCCGGAACAAGACATTCAGGGACACGGGGAGGCGGGCCGCCTCCCCTTTTTTTGGTTCTTCTCCGAAATTCGGGGGCCGACACAAAAGCGCGGCGATGAAAATCGCCCCTCTCCCCCCGACCCCCAGGAACCAGTCCCGGCGCACCTCTCACGGCGACACGGACAATCTCAGAGCCCCCCTCCGATTATCGGAGGGGGTAGGGGGTGACAAGAAATATGGACAGAGTCTTGGGCGTGTCGCCGATATAATTTTTATAGGACTCGGTCCCCCCTCCGCTACGGGGGGCTTCAGGGCGACCTTCATCGTCCCGGGCATTCCTACCCCGCAGTTCGGCGAAGAACCTTTTTTTTGGGGTGCCGGGTTGATAAATTTTGCGGCCGATGTATATTAAGGTGTGACAATTTCGATTTCGGGAGAAGAAAATGCCTAAATACAGGATCGCGGTCCTGCCGGGAGACGGCGTCGGGAAGGACGTCATCGAAGCGGCGATGATCGTCCTCGACAGGATGGCCCTCGATGCAGAGTATATCTACGGCGATATCGGCTGGGAGTTCTGGTGCGCCGAGGGAAACGCCCTCCCCGACCGCACGGTCAAGCTGCTCAAGGAGACGGACGCCTGTCTGTTCGGCGCCATCACATCAAAGCCCAAAGGAGACGCCGCCCAAGAGCTGGCCCCGGCCCTTCAGGGCAAGGGCTTGTCCTATTTCAGCCCCATCGTCCGTCTGCGCCAGGAGTTCGACCTATACACCAACCTCCGCCCTTGCAAGGCTTATGCCGGGAACCCTCTCAACTACAAGGACGACATCGACCTGGTCATCTTCCGGGAGAACACGGAGGGCATGTACGCCGGAGTGGAATTCCATCCTCTGCCGTCCATCGTCCGTGACGCCCTCCTGACCCACCCCAAGATGAAGCCGTTCAAGGACACTCCCGCGGACGACATCGCCGTTTCTACCCGGATCATGACCCGGAAGGGCTGTTCGCGCATCGTCCGGGCGGCCTTTGAATACGCCAGGGCGAACAAGCGCCGGTCCCTGACCATCGTCGAGAAACCCAATGTCCTCCGTGAAACGGGAGGTCTCATGCTGGGGATTGCCAGGGAGATCGCGAAGGAGTACCCGGAGATCCCGTTCTATGAGACCAACGTGGACGCCATCTGCATGTGGCTGGTGAAGAACCCCCAGGATTACGACGTCCTCGTCGCCGAGAATCTGTTCGGCGATATCATTTCCGACCTGGCGGCCCAGCTCGTCGGGGGGTTGGGCTTCGCCTGCAGCGGAAACATCGGCGCCAAGCACGCCGTCTTCGAGCCCACGCACGGATCCGCCCCCAAGTATGCCGGAAAATACAAGGTCAACCCCACGGCCACAATCCTCGCGGCCAAGATGATGCTCGACTGGCTCGGGGAGAAGGGCAAGGCCCGAGCCCTGGAAGGGGCCGTGGCCGAGGTCATCAAGGAGGGGAAGGTCAGGACCTACGACATGAAGGGTTCGTCGACGACGCTGGACATCGGCCGGGCGGTGGCCGCGAAGCTCTGACGGGGAGCCGGTCGCGTCCCATGCGGATCCTCGCGGTCGATACGACCACTTCCTGCGGCTCGGCGGCCCTTCTCGAGGACGCCCGGCTCATGGGGGAGGTCACCTGCGAGTCCCCTGCGACCCATTCCGCGAGACTCCTCCGGGCCATCGATCATCTGCTCCGGGCCGCGGACCTCGACATCAAATCTGTCGGGGGCTTCGCCGTCGCGGCCGGCCCGGGCTCGTTCACGGGCATCCGGATCGGCCTGAGCACGGTCAAGTCCCTGGCCTTCGCTTCGGGAAAGCCTGTCGCCGCCGTTTCGACGCTCAGGGCGCTGGCCTTGAAACTCGTCCACCCCCAGGTCCGGCTCATCTGTCCCATCCTGGACGCGAAGAAGGGGGAGGTCTATTCCGCCCTCTTCGAATCTTTAAGAGGAAGGCTTGTAGAGATCATCCCCCAAGGCGCTTATGCCCCCGACGATCTCTTCGCCCGCCTTCCTTCTCGCCGGGTCATCCACTTCATCGGGAGCGGCCTTTCCGTCTGGCGGGACCTCCTCATGCCTTACATCATGGACAGGGGAAGGTTCCCATCGAGGACCGCGTTCATCGCCCACGAGGTCGGGGTCCTTGGCCTTGAGGAATTGAGCCAGGAGAGGGGGGTGCCCGCGGACAGGCTCGAGCCCATTTATTTCCGGAGGTCCCAGGCGGAGGAGAAACATTAGACCGGAGAATCCCCAAAAAGCCGCCTTCCATCTGAGGCGGATGAAGGAGACGGACATCCCCGCCGTCCATGTTATTGAGGAGCTGTCCTTCTTCAATCCATGGAGCGACGCGACCTTCCGCGGGGAGGTCCAGAACAGGGGCATTTCCTTTCCCGCGGTGATCATTCATGAGCCCGACCAGAGGGTGGCCGGTTACATCATTTATTGGCACATCCGGGACGAGGTCCAGATCAACAACATGGCCCTCCACCCGGATTTCCGTGGGCTGGGGATCGGCGAGGCCGTCCTGACGGTCATCCTGAAAGAGGTCCGCGGGAAGGGCGCGACGTTCGTCACCCTGGAGGTGCGGCCGTCGAACACGCCGGCCGTTTCCCTCTATTGGAAGCTCGGTTTCAAGGTCCTCGGCACGAGGAAGGGCTATTACAGCAATCCGGTCGAAGACGCTTACGTCATGGGCTTGGCCCTTGGGGGGTAGTCGATCTTGACCAGGCAGAGCCCCCTGGCGGGGGCCGTCGGGCTGCGGAGCGAACGAGACTTTTCCCGGAAGAGCTCCTCGATCGTTTCCGGCAGAACCTTCCCGCGGCCGACCTCGAGCAAGGTCCCGACGATCGTCCTCACCATGTAGCGGAGGAACCCGCCGGCCCGGATCGTGAAAACGATCTCGTTCCCCTTTTTCCGGACGTCGGAGAGGACGACCTTCCGCACCGGATGGAGCTCCCGGTTCGACGAAAAGGCAGAGAAATCCGCCTCCCTCACAAAGAGGGCGGCGGCTTTTCTCATGGCCCGGACATCAAGGCGATGGGGCCAGTGAAGGACGTAGCGGACGAGGAACGGACTGACCCGCGGCGCCTGGAGGATCCTGTACCGGTAGGTCTTGGACCGGGCTGACCTCCTGGAATGGAAATCGGCGGGGACCTTCCGGAGGGAGAGGACCTTCAGATCGTCCGGGAGGAGGGCGTTCAGGGCGCGGAACAGGTCATCCATCCCGAGGCGGATCGCGGCCCTGAAGTTCGCGACCTGTCCCTCGGCGTGGACGCCGGCGTCCGTCCTGCCCGCCCCGTGGACGGTGACCAACTGCCCCGTGATCCTGAATAAGGCGTTTTCCAGGGTGCCCTGGATCGTCCGCTCCCGGGGCTGGCGCTGCCAGCCTTTAAAGTCCGTGCCGTCATAGCAGAGCGTCACCCTGTAGTTGGCGAGGGAGGCTTTTGCCGTTGAGGGCGGTTGGTTACCGGCTGTTCTTTCCATCTTTCGCGCCCTCCGAAGGAGATGCCGATCGGAGCGCCAGGCTCACGGCCTCCTCAGGTGACTTGGCCGGAAGGACGCCCCGGATGTCCCAGGTGCCGAGGCCGATGACCTTCTTCCCGAGGATGATCCCGTAGGCGATCTCGCTCAAGGTCCCGTACTCCCCGTCGATGGCGATGAGAGCGTCGGCGTTCATGGCCACGAGCGAGTTGCGCGTGAATCCGAGCCCTGTTGCGATCGGTATGTCGATGAAGGGGTTCGCGTCGGAAGGGGAAGACCCGGGAAGGATCCCTACCGTCAATCCCCCGGCGGCCTTGGCGCCCCGGGCGGCGGCTTCCATGACCCCGCCCAGTCCGCCGCAGACCAAGACGGCCCCGGCCTCGGCGATGAGCCGGCCGACCCGGCCGGCCGCCTCGAGGGACGCGATGTCCGCCCGGGCGCCGCCGACGACGCCGATCCTTCTCCCTTCCGGGATATGCGTCATGTGTTCTCCTGTCGGCGGTCGATCGGCCGCCGCCGCCCAGCTTATCATAATTGCGCGGCAAAAAGAATTCCGGACCTCCTCGCACCGCCCGGCAGTTGAACGGCCGCGGTAAATCGATTACAATGTCCCTCTCAAGGCCCTTGAATGCCTGATAAAACAGTTGTTTATTTCATCGTCGCTGCCGCCCTGGCCTTGTCCGCCTGCCGGAAAGCCCTGGGGACGGATTTTCGCCTCCTCCGCTT
>JALHVH010000405.1 GCA_022867105.1 Candidatus Aminicenantota bacterium | reverse complement strand
GCCGCCCATCCGGAAGGCGAACGGACCAGCCTGGGGGAAGTATTTTTCCTTGAGCTCCTTCTTCTGGAAGGGGGACTTGGGATCGTCCTTTCCGGGTGCCTCGGTCAGGATGAGAACGATCTTGCCCTTGACGTCGAGGCCCTTGAGATCGTCGTATCCGATCTCTTTCTCCGTGATCCCGTAGCCGGCGAAGATGACGGGGGCGGTGAGAGACTCGAGCGTCGAAGACATGCTCATGAAATCGATGCCCGACTGGAAGGTGCGGGACTTCATGGAGTCGCCTTTCCTGACCTGGATCGCGATCTCAGTCGATACGTCGGAGATCTCCTTCATGGCAAACTCCTGGAGATAGCCCCTTGCGAGAGGAGCCGCGGGCATATCGCTGCGACCCATGCCCGAAGAGGCCGGACGGGGCGTGTCGCCGGCAGGCAGGACCTTCCAGAGCGAGAACAGGGACGCCGCGTATTCGGCGGCCAGTTGGGTGCCGCGCGTCGCGGTCTCCCGGCCTTCCAGAAGGTCGGACGAAACGTATGTTAGCAAGGCAAGGGAATCCTTGGCCGTGATGAGGTCGAAGCCGGCCTTCATCTTTTCGGGCACCGGTTGTGTCTTCTCAACCTGGACCACGTTCTTCATCAGCTCCTCGGGTTTCGGCTGGGGGGCCTGGGCCGATGCGCTGAGGGCCATCGCGAAAACCAGGATGAGGGAGAGAGCAGATTTTTTCATGAGATCACTCTTTCATTCAATTCATTCGTCTTGGACGCCTCGGGCATCAGACGGGGGTTTCCTTTCCTGCATCCGGGGACCAAAGCGTGTTGATGACCTTGAGCAGCACTAAGCCGCTGGCGATGAAGACCCCCAGGAGGATATACGCGTAGGTCATGCGTCCGTAAAGGAAGTTGCCCACGGTGAACAGGGCCGACCAGATCATCGTGCATCCGGAGACCCAGCCTATGAGGGCCAGAGGGAAGTTCTCGGACTTGGACCTGGCCTCGCTCTCCGGGATCCCGGCTTCTTTGCGGATCTTGGTCCAGCCCGGCCCTAAGGGGCGGATCTTCTTATAGAAGTCGACGAGCGTCTTATGGTCGGTCCTAGGCCCTAGAAAGGCCGTCAGGATCCAGCAGACCGTTGTGATGGCGATCGTGATGAGGAGCGCTATATGGGTGCTGAGGACGAGGCCGTTCTTCCGAAGGACGAGCAGGCCCACGGAAACCAGGAAAGAGCCGATCATTGCATTCACTTCGCACCAGGCGTTGACGCGCCACCAGAACCAGCGGACGAGGTAGAGAAGGCCGGTGCCGGCGCCGACCTGGAGGATGATGTCGAAGCTGTCCTTGGCCGTGTCCAAGACGAAGACCAGGCCCCCTGCGCAGAGGAAAAGAAGGACGGTGGCCATCCGGCCGGCCCGCACGTAGTGCTTCTCCTCGGCGTCCCTGCGGAGAAAGCGGCGGTAGAAGTCGTGGACGAGATAGGATGCGCCCCAGTTAAGGTGGGTCAGATTGGTCGAGGAATTGGCGGCGATCAGCCCCCCGACCATCAGGCCGATGAACCCGACGGGCAGGAACTTGAGCATGGCCGGGAACGCGATGTCGTGGCCGATGAGGCTCGGGTCGAGATGGGGGAAGGCTTTCTGGATGTCCGCGAGCTGGGGGTAGACGATGATCGAGCAGAGGGCGACCAAGATCCACGGCCAGGGCCGCAGGACGTAGTGGGCGATGTTGAAGAACAGGACGGAGCCGAGCGAGTCCTTCTCGGATTTCGAGGCCAGCATCCGTTGGGCGATGTAGCTGCCGCCGCCGGGCTCGGCGCCGGGGTACCAGACCGCCCACCACTGGACGGCGATGGGCATGATGAACACCGCCACGGCGATGTCCCAGGTGTTTTTGAAGTCCGGCAGGATGTTCAGGTAGTTGATGCCGCCCGGGCCCGTCTTGGCGGAGAGCGTGGAGACGAGGGTGTGCATCCCGCCGACGTGCTTGACGGCGAAGTATGCGGCGGCGATGACGGCTGTCATCTTGATGAAGAACTGGATCATGTCGATGACGAGAACGCCCCACAGTCCGGAGACAGCCGCGAAGACCACGTTGAGGCTGCCGACGAGGGCCAGCGTCTGCCAGCGCGGCAGGCCGAAGAGGATCGCGGCGATCTTGCAGGCCGCCAGATTGACGGTGGCCATGATCATGCAGTTGAAGAAGAAGCCCAGGTAGACCGAACGGAAACCGCGCACGACGCCGGCCGCCTTGCCGGAGTAGCGGAGCTCATAGAACTCCAGGTCCGTCAACACGCCGGAGCGCCTCCACATCCGGGCGTAAAAGAACACCGTGGCGACGCCGGTCAGGGTGAACGCCCACCAGACCCAGTTCCCTGAAACGCCCTGCCGGCGGACGATATCGGTCACCAGATTGGGGGTGTCGCTGCTGAAGGTCGTGGCCACCATGGAGAGGCCGGCCAGCCACCAGGGCACGGCCCGGCCGGAGGCGAAGAACTCCGAGGTGCTTTTGCCCGACCTTTTTCCGTAGAACAAGGCGGGAACGAAGCAGATGAAGAGGCTCGCCGCCACGATGATCCAATCGACGAGATGAAGCTGCATGCTCAGCTTCCTTTCAAGACCGTTGGCGATCGAAGGGAACCGCCGGATTTCCGTGTCCGAGTATATCGCCCCGAAAAAAGGGATGTCAATCGATTTTACATCGGTCCGGGGATGTTGTAGAATGAGGAACCGTCGCGTGCCTGTAGCTCAGCTGGATAGAGCGACGGACTCCGGATCCGTAGGTCGGAGGTTCGAATCCTCTCAGGCACGCTCTGAAGGAATTCCGGGGAAGAAGGACAGTCGATGGGTAGCCGCAAGAGGATTTATGTCGCCGTCGTCATGTTCGCCGTCGTCTTCCTCGCGGGCGTCGGGGGGTTTAAGATCTTCGGAGGGAAGGATTGGTCCCTCCTCGACAGCGTCTATATGACTGTGATCACGGTGGCCACCGTCGGCTACGGCGAGGTCCACGACCTCAGCGGCAACTTGCCCGCTCGCGTCTTCGCCGTCGTTTACATCCTCGTCAGCCTGGGGACCATCGCTTTCGCCGTGACGTCCATCACGGCCTTCATCGTTGAGGGGGAACTCAAGAACATTCTGGGGAGAAGGAAGATGGATAAAGAGATCGCCAAGCTCAGGGACCATTTTATTGTTTGCGGGGGCGACGAGACCGCGCTGACCATCATTCGCGAGCTCCATCAGACGAAGAAGGATTTCGTCGTTATCGAACCTTCGAAAGAGAGGATCGACAGGATCCTGGTCTCCTATCCCATCCTCTACATCCGTGGGGACCCGGCCGAGGACGAGGTCCTGAAACAGGCGGGCGTCGAGAGGGCCAAGGGCGTCCTCCTCAGCCTGCCCACCGACGAGGCTAATCTCTTCGTGACCATCACGGTCCGCAACCTCAATCCCCATATCAGGATCGTGGCCAAGGGGATCGACGTCAAGTCCCACGGCAAGATGCATAAGGTGGGCGCGGATTACGTCGTCTCCCCGACCGACATCGGCGGCATGCGCATGGCTTCGCAGATGCTCCGGCCGGCCGTGGTCACCTTCCTGGATACGATGCTGCGGGACAAAGAGCAGGGCCTCCGTGTCGAGGAGGTCGAGGTGAAAATGGGCTCGGCCTTGGCCGGGAAAACCGTCGGTGATTCCGGGATCCGAACGAAGACCCGGGCGCTCCTCGTCGCGATTAAAAGGGGAGGGGCGGGGGGATACGATTTCAACCCCTCGGACGTGTCCGTGATCAACGAAGGTGACGCCCTCATCTTCATGGCTTCGCCGGACAGCCTCCACGAGATCGAAGGCCTTTCCTGAAACGTCCGCACCGTACGCTTTTAGCCGACGCGGATTTATTGACAAGCGGCGGGAAGTCGTTTACACTAGTTTCGTTTTTTGGCCCGTTAGCTCAATTGGTAGAGCAACAGACTCTTAATCTGTGGGTTGTAGGTTCAAGTCCTACACGGGTCACTTCTTCTCCACCCCCAAGCCCCCAAGAAATCAATAGCTTAGGGGCACATCCCCCTCACCTCCGTGGGCCGTGGTCTGCCCCGATTCTTGCTCATTTTAGGCCTGTTTTGACCCCCTTAGTGGCACAAAGTTGGCACAAACTGATCTGGAAGACGGGGTCATGATGATGTTTTGCGCCGGGTCTAGGGTCGCTGCCGAAAAGCAGATATTCCCTTCTGCCTGGCCCGGTCTGCTTGACGTCAGCGAAATTCGGACAGGGGTTGATTTCTCCTAAGCTATGGTTTCCAATAACAAAACCAAGCTAGGAGGAATGAATGACAGGGAAACAGGGAAGCTCACCTGAATCGATTGTCCGGGAGATCAAGCGTCAGACCCGCCGGAAGTTCACCGCCGAGGAAGAGATCCGTATCGTTCTCGAGGGCCTGCGGGGCGAGGCCGGCAAAAGGCAGCTCAACGGGGATACCATCCGGGAAGCGGGCTCAGATGAGGTCAAGGAGCTTCGTTTAGAGAACGACGCTCTGAAGATGCTGGTTGCGGAGCTGACGCTCAGGAACCGGATGGCGATGCTTGAACCCTTGCCAAACGGCGTCAGCTGAATTATCATGAGAAACGGAATCCGTAGCTTAAGAAATCAGCACGCGAGTCCGAAACCGCCTGACGACGCACATTCTGTGGCTTACGGGAACCCGGCCAGGCCCGTGATGAAGATCACCGATCTTGTGGGCAAGGAGAGAAAAAACAGGCCCTACAAGTTTTTATTCGATAAACAGTCCTGATCATGCGCATCCTGTTTAGATGGACTATCTATGAATTCTTAGGAGCGTACCGTGAGCACCCATGATGACAACGGCCGGACGGCCCTGCACCGAGCCGTAATCCGGGGCGATAAGGCCGTGACGGAGCTTCTGATTGTCCATGGCGCGGACGTAGACGCCGAGGATAAAAATGGTTGGACGCCGCTGCGCTTTGCCGCTCGTTACGGCCATAGGGCCGTGGCCGAGCTTCTGATCGCCAAAGGTGCGGATGTGGACGCCAGGACCGCCATGGGCAATACGCCGCTGCGCGGGGCTGCGGGCCTGGGCGACTCGCAAATGGCCGAGTTGTTGATCGTCCATGGCGCGGACGTGAACGCCAGGACCCCCGATGGTTGGACGCCGCTGCACGCGGCCGCCCTTGAGGGCCACAAAGACGTGGCCGAACTGCTGATCGGGAACGGCGCGGACGTAGACGCAAAGTCCGGCGATGGTCGCACCCCGCTGCACTGGGCTGCGAGCTGGGGCCATTCGGGAATCGCAAAGCTTCTGATCGGGAACGGCGCGGACGTAGATGCAAAGTCCGGCGATGGCAGAACGCCGCTGTATTGGGCCGCGAGCCGGGGCTATCCGGAAACGGCCGAGTTGTTGATCGCCAAGGGTGCGGATGTGAAGACCGAGGATAAAAATGGCTGGACGCCGCTGCACGGGGCTGCGGTTCATGGCCACAAGGACGTGACGGAGCTTCTGATCGCCAAGGGCGCCGACATGAACGCCAAGGACGAAGATGGCAAAACGCCGCTATATATTGCCGCAGAAGTGGGCCATAAGGACGTGGCCGAGTTGTTAATCGCGAAGGGTGCGGATGTGAAGGTCGAGGACAAAAATGGCTGGACGCCGCTGCACGGGGCTGCGGGTCATGGCCACAAGGACGTAGCGGAGCTTCTGATCGCCAAAGGCGCCGACGTGAACGCCAAGGACGAAGATGGCAAAACGCCGCTATATATTGCCGCAGAAAGGGGCTATAAGGACGTTGCCGAGCTGCTCAAGAAGCATGGGGCGAGGGAATGAGGCGGGGTCACGAACGTCGATTTTGCAAGGCCTCTTCTCGACGCGGGAGTCCGCGTGAGCTTGGATGGGCGCGGCTGGGACGAGGACTTCGCGATCCGTGGCAGATCCAATAGTCCTATCGTTCCCAGGAGCACCGGTGATATAATCGGTGCCGGGAAATGGACGTCATCGATCTGGCCGTCGCCGCGGATTGGGAATTCGACGCGGATTTTATTCGGCTTGTCAGGGAAGCGGCCATCCGGGCGGGCTTGACGATGCGGGCGATCTGGCCGGCCGACCTCGGAGAAACCGTTCGCCGGCTGGCCGCCGGAGAGATGGATATACGGTTCCTGTTCGACCGTGCTTCCGCGACCTCCCCGGAATTCCTCCCCCTGCAGGAATTCGTCCGCGGCCGGGGAAGGGAGGTCATCGACCCCGTCGAGAAACTCCGCTGGGCGTCGGACAAGGCGACGATGCACCTGGAGTTCATCGCCGGAGGATTGATGACTCCCAACACCGTCATCTTGCCTTCCTTCGCAAGCCGTTCCGAATTGGGGATCACGGAGGCCGACCTTGTCCCCCTCGGGAACCCGTTCGTCATCAAGCCGGCCAACACGACCGGCGGAAGCCTGGGGGTCGTGAAGGACGCCCGGACGCTCGACGACGTGGCCGCGGCCCGCCGGACTTATCCGTCGGATAAATACCTCCTCCAGGAAAGGATCCTGCCCCGTGTGGAGGACGGGAAGAGGTTCTGGTTCCGGGGCTTCTTTATTTTAGGCCTTGTCCAATGCGCGTGGTGGGACGATAAGACCCACCTTTATGTCGAGATCACGCCTGACGATGTTGATAGATACGGCCTTCACGTGCTTTATCCCATCGTCCGCCGGATCGCTTCCGTGTCGAAACTCCGCTTCTTCTCCACGGAGATCGTCCGTGACGAAACGGGCCGGTCCATCGTGATCGACTACGTCAACGAGTCCTGCGACATGAGACTCCGATCCGGCCACGCGGACGGGGTCCCTGATGCCCTGGTCGCGGCCGTTGCGACCCGGATCGCTTCTTTCGTCCGGGGCGGCCCCTCGCCCGGGAACGGAATGAATCTCAACCGAAGGGGGGACACATGAAGGTCCGCGGATTCTTGATTGTCCTGATGATGGCCCTCGTGATTGTTTATTTCATTTACTTCGCCAAAACGGGGGGGAAAAGCAACATCCGGACCATGGTCGACCAATATGCCGGGGCGAAGATCGATCTGACCAAGGTCAATATGGAGCAGCTTGGAAGGATCATCCTCTCCCGCTTGGGCGGGGAAGGCCAGGCCCCGGCGGACCTTGCCGAGCTCCAAAGGTCCCAGCCGGGGGTCGCCGCGGGGGTTTTTGACGCTTGGGGACGGATGCTTAAGTATGAGCGTCTTTCCGATTCGGGCTTCCGCCTGACATCGGCCGGTCCCGACGGCGCGTTCGGGACCGCTGACGATATCGTCAAAGAGTTTTAGCTCCCCCAAAATCGCCAATAGGGTTCTTTCTTCTTAAGCGATGACGCCGACTTCTGATGATACCCGGAATTCCGACTCGCGTCCTACCGGCGCTTTTGGGTTAACTCGAAAAATTTTGACATCCCGCCGGGTCCTATGCTATAAGTCGCTTTTCGATCGTAAGATGAAGTCTGTAAGGCGTTGGAGGTCGGTATGAATCAAGGGCTTTCTCTCTGGGGTTGGATCTCGCTCATCCTCGGCTGGGGGGCCATTCTCGGCCTGAGCCTGTATTGCATGAGCCGCGTCCTTTTCGGCAAGAAGAAGGCGGTCGATGAGGCCGTTGTCGGAGTCAAGCGTGAGCGTTGGGCGACCCGTATCGGACTCGTCCTAGCGATGGCGGGAAATGCCATCGGACTCGGCAATTTCCTCCGCTTCCCGGCCAAGGCGGCCTCCAACGGGGGCGGGGCGTTCCTGATCCCTTATTTTTGCGCTCTCATCCTCATGGGCGTGCCCATGATGTGGGTCGAATGGACGATCGGCCGCCACGGTGGTGCGCACGGACACGGTTCGACGCCCGGGATGTTCCACGTCATGTGGAAGCACAGGGTTTCGAAATATATCGGCGCCTTCGGCGTCTTTTTGCCTTTTGCCATCGCCGTCTACTACCTGTTCATCATGGCCTGGTGTCTGGGCTATGCCTGGTTCTCGGCTACGGGAAGGTATTTCGGCCACGCTAATCAGGAAGCGATGTCCTCGTTCCTGAAGGGATTCCAGGGGGTCGAGTCCAACCAGTTCTTCTCGTCGCTCATCCCCGTCCTGGTCTTCCTGGCCATCTGCCTGGCCTTGAACTACATGTTCCTGATCCGGGGGATCTCCAGGGGGATTGAACTCCTGGCAAGATACGGAATGCCGCTGCTCTTCATCTTCGGCATCGCCCTGGTCATCCGCGTCCTAACGCTCGGCACGCCCGATCCTTCTCACCCCGAGTGGAACATCGCCAAAGGCATGGGCTTCATCTGGAACCCGGACCTCAGCCGCCTCACCCAGGGGTCGGTCTGGCTCGTGGCCGCGGGCCAGATCTTCTTCACCCTGAGCCTGGGCCAGGGGATGATCCATACCTACGCATCCTATGTCCGGGAGAAAGAGGACATCACCCTGAACGGCTTAGCGACGTCCTCGGTCAACGAGTTCGCCGAGGTCATCCTGGGCGGCACGATCGCCATCCCGGTGGCCGTGGCCTTCTTCGGCCTCGCCCAGACGCAGGTCATCGCCAAGGGCGGCGCATTCGACCTGGGTTTCGTATCGTTGCCGATTATTTTCCAGAGGATCCCGCTCGGCCAGCTCTTCGGATCCATGTGGTTCCTCCTTCTCTTCATCGCCGGGATCACGACCTCGGTCGCCTTCCTTCAGCCGCTCATCGCTTTCCTCACCGAGGAGTTCAAGATAACCCGGAAGAGGGCCGTCAACACGATCTTCGGATTCCTGATCGCGGCCATTATGTTCGTCGTCGTCTTCTTCAAGTTCGGCGTCCTGGACGAGCTGGACTTCTGGGCCGGCACGCTCGGGATCTTCCTTTTCGGCGCCCTTGAAATCATCGTCTTCTCCTGGGTCTTCGGCATCAAGAAGGGCTGGGAGGAGATGCACAAGGGGGCGGACTTCAGGATCCCCGGCGTCTTCAAGTTTGTCATGAAATATATCACCCCCGTCTATATGCTGGTCATCTTGGGCGTCTGGACCTACCAGGACGCGATCGGCAAGTTCCTGATGAAGGGCGAGCCGGCGGAGCGCCACCCTTACCTTTGGGGAGCGCGCGTGCTTTTGGCGCTGATCATCATCGCCGTATGCGTGATGGTCCATAAAGCCTGGAAGACGAAAACGGCCGGAGAACCGAGCGCTTAGACGGGCGGGGCCATCGTAGGTCGCGAGCCCGGAGGAAGTTCCTCCTTGAGGTCCCGTTTCTCGGTCATCGGGACGAGGGCCAAGTCTCCGGCCGTCCGGATGTCCGCGGCCGAAACCCCGGTCCGGTCGAAAAGGTCCCGGTAATAGGGGACGTTCTCATAAGCGTGGCGAACGATCCGGCGCAGGGAGCGGTCCCGATAGGCGGAAAGCTCCTCTCGAGTCAAACGGGCGTGCCGGCCCGAAGACAGGAGCGTCCAGAGAGCGCATCCTGCGGCCATTCCTCCAACCCTTGTCCACGTTCCGTTTTTTCTTCCTTCGACGGTCCGGATGGTCTTGTCCAAACTCCCGTAAGAAGGCATAGATTATCACAATAGGACGCCTCGCAAAATGGGGAAAATGGCCCGAAAACGGTCCCGGCCGCCCTGGGGAAATCCGGCGGCTTGTATTTATTTCGCGTTTCTGATATGCTGAGTCACTCATTCCAGGAATATAGATTCAAGGAGAGAGCGTCCGTTGAACAGATTCGGTAATGTTGACAGCAAATTCCGGTTCGTCATTCTCGCTTCGAAGAGGGCCAAACAGCTGCTCAAGGGCGCCAAGCCCAAGATCAAAACCAAGTCCAAGAACCCCATCCGCATCGCCCAGGCCGAGGTCCGGGCGGGGGTCGTCGAATACGAGATCCTGCCCACTAAAAAAGAGGAATTCCAGGAACAGGAAGACCGCGTCTTTGTCGGAGAAGGCCTGCACGACGAAGGGCCCGAGGCGGATGAAGGGCCCGCTGGCAAGGCCGAACTCGCCGCCGACGAAGGTCCTGAGGTCGATGAAGAGGTCGAGGAAGAGGTCGACGAGACCGAAGACGAAGGGGACGGAGAGAAAGAGAAGGAAGAGTGAGGCCGGTCCCCGGTCAGTTCCTTGTCCGGTCCCGCCCGGCTGACCGGATCATCTGAACATAATCCCGGGTGATGAAGTCCGCCCTTGTGTGCCCCAGGGCCTTGGCGAACCTGACGATCTCGTTCCTCCTGCCTTCGAGCTCGATGAAGTTCCCGACGGATGTCTCGTCCAGGCAGATTTTGAGACGCCCCTTCCGGAGATGGGTCCGCCGCTTCCAGTACTGAAAGATGGGCTGATAGCCGAGCGCCCTCAGGATCTTCCGGAACTGCGGCGCGTTCCGGACCTCCGATTCAAACTCCTCGCGCACTTTGAACGACCGGGACCCTTGGGCCGGGCCCTTGAAGGTCAACCAGGACCGTTTCCCGATGGTCCTCAGCCGGAGGGCTTCCTTCTTGGCGAGAAGGCTTCCGGCGCGATCATCGTAGAACGCGTTCCTCTCGAGGAACCGCTCCCTCGCGACCACGCAGCCCCGGGCGATGAGCGTTCGCTTCATCTCCGAGGGGTCCTCGATCCTGATCTTGACTTCGATCTCGATCATTCCTTCACGTCCTTCACCGGCACCCGGCTATTTTTCCCGGTCCAGGATGAACCGGGAGAGCTCCCGTAACGCTTCGCGACTGGGGGATCCCGGGAAAAACCCCAAAAGGCTTTGGGCCTTATCCGAATGCTCGCAGGCCCTATCGTAGGCGTAATCCAAGGAACCGCCCTCTTTCAGGAGATTGACGACCTCACGCGCGGCCGCCGCGTCGGGGTTCCTTCTACGGACCAGGCCGGCCAGCCTGCCGGCGTCACGACCATCAAGGCCAAGGGCATGGATGAGCGGGAGCGTGATGCGGCCTTCGGCAAGGTCCAAAAGGATGGGTTTTCCCATCGTCCTCGCGTCGCCCGTGAAATCGAGGAGGTCGTCGATGATCTGGAAAGATATCCCGAGGTTCCTGCCGACGTCCTTCAGGAGGAATTCCTCCTCGGCGGATGCCCCTCCCAAAACGGCGCCGATCTGGCAAGCCGCCGCGAACAGTGAGGCCGTTTTCATGTCGATGATGTCCAAATATTGGGGCTCCGTGAGGCCCGGGTTCCCGCTGTAAAAATACTCAAGGAGTTCGCCCTCGATCATCCGGGCGGACAGGTCGGCCAGGATCTGGACGATCCGGCCGTCGCCGGCGCGAAGGGACAGCCCGATGGACTTGATGTAGAGGTAATCGCCCAGGAGGACCGTGATGTTGGGGCCCCACCTGGCATGGACCGATTCCCGCCCCCTCCGCGTCGGGGCGTTGTCGATGATATCGTCATGGACGAGGCTCGCCGTATGGATGAGCTCGACGACCGCGGCTAAAAGGGTGTCCTCGGGCCCGGAATATCCCGAGAGCTTCGAGCAGAGAAGAAGCAGGGCCGGCCTCAGCCGTTTCCCCTTTTCGCGGAAGAGGTATCGGCCCACTTCCTTGATGAGGGGATTCGGAGATTCGGTCCAGGCTTTGAGGTTCCTGTCGACCTGGTCCAATCCGGCCCGGATCCCTCCGAAAGCCGCTTCGATAGGGGATGCGGCCTGTTCGTGGGCGCGGCCGGGCGTCGTTCTTTCGAGCGGCGTCATCGGTAGTTCGTGAACTGCATATGAATCCCGAGGTCCTTGGACCGGAGGAAGGCGATGACCTCCTGGAGGGTGTCGATCTTGGCTGACGATACACGGACCTCGTCGCCCTGGATCGCCACCTGGGCCCTGAACTTCTCCCCCTTGATGAGCTTGACGATCTCCCTGGCCTTTTCGATGGGGATCCCGGCCTGGAAGGTGACGACCTGGCGAACGGTCCTGTTGGCGGCGTCCTCGACCTTTCCATAGCTGAGGGCTTTGAGCGAGACCTTCCTCTTGACCAGCTTCTCTTCAAGGGCCAGCCTCAGGTTCTTGATCTTGAAGTCGTCGTCGGCGATGAGGGTCAACGTGTCCTTTTCCAGGAGGATGTCGACCCGGCTGTTCTTGAAGTCAAACCGGTTTCGGATCTCCTTGAGGGCGACATTGACGGCGTTCGCGACTTCCTGGAGGTCGATCTTGGAAACGATGTCAAAGAAGTGATCCTGTCCCATGGTGGATATATCTTAGCATTGAACGCAGGGTTTTTCAATTCATGCCCCCGGGAAGAGCGAGAAGAAGTTACGGGTCGTGGCCTCGGCAAGCTCCTCGAGGGAGACGCCCTTCAGGGCCGCAAGGACGCGCGCCGTTTCCACGACGAAGGCCGGTTCGTTTCTCTTTCTGGCCCTGAAAGGAACGGGGGCCAGATAAGGGGAGTCGGTTTCTACGAGCAGCCTATTTAAGGGGACCTTGGCCGCGATCTCCCGGAGGCTTCCGGCCTTGGGGAACGTCAAGATCCCCGAGAACGATATATAGAAACCCAGGTCGATCATCGCTCTGGCCGTTTCCCAATCCTCCGTGTAACAGTGGAGGATCCCTCCGCTCCGGAAGCCTTCTTCCCTGACCGCGGCCGCGACCTCCCCGCCGGCCAGCCGGCTGTGGATGATGGCAGGAAGGCGGAGCTCATCGGCCAGGCGGAGCTGGTCCCGGAAGGCCCGTTGTTGTTCTTCGGGAGTGGCGAAGTCATAGTGGAAATCCAGGCCGATCTCGCCCAGGGCGGCGATGATTCGTCCTATGCCCAGGTCCCTGAGCTTTCGGGTGTCATCCTCCGAGAAAAGCTTTGCCTGGTGCGGATGGATTCCGGCGGCGGCCAGGAACGAAGGGTGTCCGGCCACGATCTTCAACGTTGCCCGGAGGCTTTTGTCCGAAGTGAGATCGGCGGGGCAGAGAACGGCCTTCACACCGGCCGCAAGGGCCCTCCGGATGACCTCATCGCGGTCGGGGTCGAAATCCTCCATGTCCAGATGGGCATGGGAGTCGACCCATGCCGGCCCTTCCGGCTTTGGATTCTGGGGGCTTTTGCCGTCTATCGTGTTCATGGCATTGAAACGGACATGGCGCGAAAAGGCGAAAAAAAGCGGGAAAGGCATGACAGGCAGCGGCCGCCCGTCCTTTCTTTCCCGCTCCGGGATCTTACTGGGCCAATTTGGCCTTGAGCTCTCTCAGCGTGAGGGCCCCGAAACTGACGAGCTTCTGGAGGAATTCTTTCTGGTTGAAGGCGTCGCCCTTGAGCTTCCGGTAATCCTTTTCGAATTCCAGGATCTCCTGATAACCGATGTAGGGGAGTGCCGAGTCCGTCGGACTGAGGAGGATCTGGTCCCACTTCCGTTCGGCCTCGACGTCGGATTGGAATCCGCTGCGGACCATGTAGTTGATCGCCTGTTCCTTGGTCATTCCGCTCTGATGGATATTGAGCTCGAGTTGGAAATCGATGACGGTCTTGAGCTGGAGCTTGAGCTGGTTGAGGCGCACCCGAAGGTCATAATTGCCGTAGCCGGCGTTGATGAACATCTCTTCTGTGTAGACCGGCCAGCCCCTGAGCAGGGCCTGGTTGGCGTAGAGCCTTTTCACGATGGAGGGGTCCTTCCTGGTGAAGAACGTGGGCACGAACGGTCCGGGGAACACTTTTTGGACGGTCAGGAAATCGAGATAGAAATTGTTGTGGTCCGTCATGAAGGCCTCTGCCTGCTCTTTGGTCCAGCCGGCAGGGACGGGCATGACCTGGAGGGT
>JALHVH010000404.1 GCA_022867105.1 Candidatus Aminicenantota bacterium | reverse complement strand
CAACGTGTTCTTGGGGTCGATGAGGACCTTCTTGTCCAGGACCTTGAAGGGGATATGGACGTCTTTTGGAAAAGCCTGGAACCCGTAACCGATGAGGGGCCCGAAGAGCCGGGAGGCCCCCGCGTCGGGCGGGATCGTGATCGTCCGTTCCAGGAGGCTGAACTCCTTGCCCACGGAATTCTGGAGGAGGGCGATCAATTTATAAGTTCCCTCGGCGACCGGGAACGAATCCTCGACGGCCACCCCGTTGGCGCGGACGCGGGTGTGGTCCTCCTCGGGGAAATAGAAGGGCATCTCCCGCGTATACTGGAAGATGATGTCTTCCCCGAGGCGCAGGCTGACGTCGAGATGGAAGCCACAGAAGTACTGGTTCTTGGGCTCATAAAGATCGACGGAAACGCTCCTGGGGGCCAAGCTGAAGTGCAGAAAATCCAGGCCGGTCACGGGGTCCCGGAGGACGGCCAGGCTGGAATCGCTCTCGACGAAGTTGGTCATGTATTCGGTCGAGACGATGCCCTTGTAATCCATGAAGTGTGTCGCGTAGGAGGGGTTGATGTCCTTCTTCGGCGAATCCAGGATCCGGGCCATGACGACGCTCGTCCGGGCCGACGGGCTGTAGTCGGAATTGTATTCGCCGGGGACAATGGAAATCGCGGCATCGGCAAGGGTCGGGGCCAGTTCGAAAATCTTATCGTAGAGGCCGGAATAATCCGTGGGGTCGAGGTTCCTCTTGTCCATGATCAGGGCATAAGGCCCGTCGGAGACCGGGTCGTAAAGCTTGTATTCCCCCGCCCCTCCCTTCTGGAAGAAAATGAGGACGAAGTAGGCCGGCAGGTCCTTCCGGGGGTCCCCGTAATAGGACCAAGCCTGGCAGGGATAGACGCCGAGGGTCTCGAAGCGTTCGATGCCCTGGGGTTCGCCCAGGATCATGTAGATCCGCCCCATGTCCGTCATCCAGCCTTCCCGCGGAGTTCCACGCTTGTAGAACTTGTTGACGTGGGCGAAGCGGCGGATGATCTCATCCTTGAATTCGTTCTCCGGCGTCCCTGGGGTCGGATCGCGCCGTTTCCAGAAGGTTTCGACGAAGAAGTCCCTGTCCGCGTCGACCGCTAGTTTGAGAAAGACTTCTTTCTCGACCGGGAGGATGATATTGTTGACGAGTTTCAGCCAGTCCTTATACTTTGACCCGAGGTCCTTTTCGGGCGCCGTCCGACCGGAGACGAAAAGTCCGGCGCATAGAAAGGCGGCGAGCAAGAGGCCCTGTTTTCTCATGCTAAAGGGCTTTCTCGATCGTCGCGCCGCCGAGCACCGTGTTCCTGCTGTAGAATACGACCGCTTGACCCGGTGTCATCGCCCGCTGGGGCCTATCGAAATCGATCCGCGCGCCGGATTTGCCGCGCGGCGTGATAATGGCTTTCTCTTCCGCATGCTTGTAGCGGATCTTGACGCGCGCCCGGACCGGCCTTTCGAGCTTCCCGCCCGATACGAGCGTCATCCCTGACGCCAGCAATCTCTTGCCGCGCAAGGCCTCGTCCGGGCCGGCGACCACGATGTTGGACACGGCGTCGATGGCAATGACGTAAAGCGGCCGCGGGGACGCGACGCCAAGTCCGCGGCGCTGGCCGATCGTGAAATTCCCGGTCCCGGCATGCCCGCCGATGACGCGCCCGTCAAGATCCACGATCGGGCCGGGCCGGAACGCACCCGGAATTCTCCCCTTTAGGAAGCCGGGATAATCGTCATCGGGCACGAAGCAGATCTCCTGGCTCTCCGGCTTTTCGGCGACCGGAAGACCCATTTTCTTCGCCATCCGGCGGACCTCCGTCTTCGTGAATCTCCCGACCGGCATCAGCGTGTGGGAAAGTTCCTTCTGGGTCATTTGATACAGGAAATACGACTGGTCCTTCGCCGCGTCTTTGCCCTTCTTGAGCGTATAGAGGCCCGTCCGCGCGTCGCGTTCGATCCGGGCGTAATGTCCCGTGGCGATAAGGTCGGCCCCGATCGCCCGCGCCTTATCAAGCAAGAGGCCGAACTTGATGAAGCGATTGCAGCGGATGCAGGGATTGGGGGTCCGGCCCCGCTCATATTCCCCGCAAAAATCCGCGATGACTTTCTGTTCGAACGGAACGCGCATGTCGGCGACGAAATGGGGGATGCCCAGGGCCACGGCGACCCGGTTGGCGTCCTCGACGGCCAACCGGCCGCAGCAGCTCCGCAGTCCCTCCGAACGGCAGAACTCGGGCGGCAGGTCGACGAGCTTCATCGTGACGCCCGTGACATCGCACCCGGCCTTCACCAAGAGCGCCGCCGCGACGGAGGAGTCCACTCCCCCGCTCATCGCGACCACGACCTTGCGCTTCTTTCCCGGCATCGAAATTAGGATATGCCAAAAGCCCCATGCTGTCCAT
>JALHVH010000403.1 GCA_022867105.1 Candidatus Aminicenantota bacterium | reverse complement strand
AAGGGACTGGATATGGATCCGAGCATTTTTTTAGGACAATTATTTTTAGCTTCGGTTTATGCCCTTAAGGGAACGTACGGAGAAGCCATTAGCCAGGCCGATAAAGTGCTTTCTGCCTGGCCAACACTCGAAGATGTCCAAGTTCTCTCGTTCTTGGGGTGGGTCAACGCCGTCTCAGGAAGACAAGAGAAGGCCCGGAACTTTTTAAACCGCATGCTCGATTTGAGAGCGAGACGGTATGTGGATGCCTATCTTATCGGAGCAGTCTACGCAGGCTTGGGAGAAAAAGATAAAGCATTCGAATGGCTGACAAAAGCCTATGAGGAGCACGCCGGTCAAATGGTTTGCATCAGAGTCGATCCCTGGATCAAAAACCTGCGCTCAGACCCGAGGTATAAAGAGCTACTGAAGAAAATGGGCTGGGAGAAATGAGCAGCTCTTTACCTTCTGGGAAGACGCCGACCCCTGCCTACCCGAAGTCGAGGATGCCAGGAAGTTGCTGGCCGGGCTGACGGGCAGCTGATTCCCCATGATGCGTGATATCTGGCGAGCATATGGGCTGTCATCGGTTGACTTCTCAACCGAACGGCGTTATCCTTTTCCCAAGAAGCTGATGGGGTTGTCGAGCCATGAAATGCCCAGAGTGTCACGCCGATAATCCCGACACGTCCCGGTTTTGTGGCAACTGCGCCACGGCGCTCACGCAGGCCGGCCAGCCTCCCGCCCTGACAAAGACGCTCGAATCGCCGGCTTATGTCCTGTCTGAAGGAAGCCTTGTCGCCGGAAAGTACCGTGTTCTCGAAGAGATCGGCCGGGGCGGGATGGGCGTTGTCTATAAAGCCGAGGACACGAAACTTGCCCGTAAGGTCGCCATCAAAGTCCTGCCTGAAATTTTCACGGCCGATCCGGAAAGGCTGGCCCGTTTCGAGCGCGAGGCCAGGGTCCTCGCCTCCCTCAATCATCCGAATATCGCCGCCATTCACGGAGTTGAAGAAGCCGAAGGTAAGCGGTTTCTTGTCCTGGAGCTTGTCGAAGGCGAGACCTTAGCCGAGCGGCTGAGCCGAGGAGCCCTCTCCCTTGAAGAAACCTTGGAGGTCTGCCGCCAGATCGCCGAAGGGCTTGAGGGCGCCCATGAGAAAGGCATTATTCATCGCGACCTCAAGCCCTCGAATGTCAAGATCACGCCTGAGAGGAAGGCCAAGATCCTGGATTTCGGGCTGGCGAAAGCTTTTCACGATCAAGCTTCCGAGGTCGATATCAGGAAATCCCCGACTATTACTGCGGATATGACACAGCCGGGCGTGATTCTTGGCACTGCCGCCTACATGAGCCCCGAACAGGCGACAGGGAGGCCAGTAGACAAACGGGCGGACATCTGGGCCTTCGGCTGCATCCTGTTCGAGTGCCTGGCCGGAAAGCGCGCCTTCCCCGGCGATACGGTCACGGAAAGCATGGCCGCCATTCTCAGGAGTGAACCCGACTGGGATTCGCTTCCCGCCGGAACGCCTGGAAATGTACGGGCCGTCCTGCGCCGATGCCTTGAGAAAGACCCCAGGGAACGCCTGCACGACATTGCCGATGCCCGGCTCGAAATCGAGGCGCCGGTGTCCTTTCTTTCCGAAGCCGTAACCGCTCCGCGGCAGCCTTCACTTCTGTGGATGGCCGCGGTTTCAGCTATCGTGCTTATCGCAGGGATCATCATCGGCCGATTTTTAACCAGGCGTTCCCAACCCGCTCCTCCCACTTCGGTTGTCACGTCAAATATCAAGCTCGAGCCGGGTCACTGGCTGGAAGGCATGCGGGGCGAGATGGAGCGCCCGACCCGCACGGCTATGACCATTTCGAGCGATGGCAGGTTCGTTGTCTACAGCGCCATCGAGGAGAATCCAGGCCCTCAGGCAAAGCCTCGATTGTACCTGTGGAGAATGGACCAATCGGAAGCCAAACCCATCGCCGGAACGGAAGGGGGGGACAATCCCTTCCTCTCGCCCGGCAACCGGTGGGTGGGATTCGGGGCGGACGAGAAGTTGAAGAAGGTGTCTGTCGAAGGTGGTGTCCCGATTATATTGTGCGACCTCCCAGCCAGGTTCTATGGCGCGAATTGGGGTCGTGATAACAGCATTGTATTTACAGTCTCATCTGCCACCGGCCTCTCAAGGGTATCGGCTGAAGGCGGGAAGCCCGAGATCCTGACCGAGCGCGACCCGAAGCGGAAGGAGTTCAGCCACCGTCTGCCATCCTGGCTTCCCAACGGGAAGGCTGTGCTGTTCACCGTATTGAGATCGGAATGGGACTCGCAACCCGATCTTGCTCTCCTCAGACTGGATACGCGCGAGTGGCGTGTTCTGCTGCAGGACGCGGCAGATGCCAGGTACGTTCCCACGGGACACCTTGTTTTCCTGAGGCAGGGAACGCTCATGGCCGTACGATTCGATCTGGCCAGGATGGAGGTCGCCGGGCAACCGGTCGCGCTGGTGGAGAACGTCATGCAAGCGTTCACCAGGTATGATTATGCTGGACACACGGGCGCCGGTCAGTTCGGCATCTCTGACACGGGATCGCTCATCTATATTACAGGCGGCATCGTTCCAGCCGCTACGGATTCGCTCGTGTGGGTGGATCATAGAGGATCAGAGCAGTCGATCATGGTGGCCTTGCAATGCACCATTTTCAATCCGCGTCTTTCGCCTGATGGCCAGAAAATCGCCTATACAGAGCGCGGACAAGGGTGGCGGCTCTGTGTGTATGACTTAGACAGAGGTACTAACGACCAGCTGATCGGCGAGGGACTTATTTCCTATCTGGCCTGGAGTCCCGACGGCAAACGGCTTCTTTTCGGTTGGCGAGAATCCCCGCCGTCGAACCTGTACTGGCAGCCTTATGATGGAAGCTCACCGATGGAGCGCTTGACAACATCCGAATACGACCAACGGCCAGGATCATGGTCTTCGGATGGAAAAACGGTCGCTTTCGTGGAATCACACCCGGGTACCGGGGCCGACATTTCTGTTCTGGACGTCCCCTCAAGACGCGTGACCCCGTTCCTGAATTCGCCATTCAGCGAGCAATTTCCGGAATTCTCGCCCGACGGTCGCTGGATGGCTTACACATCCGATGAGTCAAATCGCACTGAGGTCTACGTCCGGCCGTTCCCGGGGCCGGGCATGAAATGCCTTGTCTCGAGCGAAGGTGGCCGCGAGCCGATTTGGGCAAGAAACGGCAAACAGCTTTTCTACCGATGGGGAGACAAATTCTGGGTCGTGGATGTTCGGACGGACGGCGGGTTTGCGCCCAGCAAGCCGCGCCTGCTTTTTGAGAAACCGGGATATGGGAGGAGTTACCCCATACGCCTCCCTGACTTGTCCTTAGACGGGCAGCGATTTCTCATGGTCAAGGAAGAGCAAAGAAAACCCACGCCTGTCACCGAAATGATCCTCGTCCAGAACTGGTTCGAGGAACTCAAGCACCTCGTCCCCACCGGGAAGAAGTGAGACCGCTGACCCCGGCCTCCCCGAAGTCGAGGATGCCAGGAAGAGGCTGGCTGGGTGTCAACGGCTGTGGACGTTTTCTCACTTGATTTCCCCCTCCGAGCCGGGCCTCATCCCGTCTTTCCAGGGGCGTGAACTAGTTCGGCGCCTTGACTTCTTCCGAGTCACGATGATAATCTT
>JALHVH010000402.1 GCA_022867105.1 Candidatus Aminicenantota bacterium | reverse complement strand
TTGGACAGCCCCGAACTGGCCGCGGCGATCGACATTGACGAGAACAGGGAAATTCTCTTCGGCGACGACGTCGGGATCGAGGACATCATCTGGGTGGGCCCTCAGCCCAAGTTGAAGGACCGGGCGGCCCTGGTCGGGGTCAAGGAAACTCTCGCTTTCGGAAAGCTTGACGGCGTCGTCAAAGCCGCCCTGGAAAAGCGGCGTGCGGTCCACTTCCTCCCGCCATACAGGGCGGACATCTCCGAGAGGATCGGCGAATTGACGGGGGCGCCGGCCCGCGAGGTCCAGTCCAAATCCTCCGAGGGCCTCATCAGGGCCGTCGTCAAGCAGCGCTCGATAAAATCGGATGAAGAGATCTGCGAGATCGAGGAAGCCCTGGAGATCACATATCCCATGTATATGGCGGCCATGGAGATGTCCCGGGCCGGGCGCTTTGAACGGGAGGTGACGGGGGCGATGGAGGGGATCATGCGTTCTCTCGGCGGAGCCTTCGCTTTTCCGCCCATCGTGACCATCAACGGGCACATCTTCCATAACACGTACTCCGGTAACGCCCTCAAGAAAGGCCGGATGCTCGTGGCCGACTGCGGCGCGGAGTCGTCTCTCCACTACGCCTGCGACATCACACGCAGCATCCCGGTCGGCGGAAGGTTCAACCGCAGGCAGAGGGACATCTACGAGATCGTTCTCGAGGCCCAGCTCACGGCCATCGCCGCCATGAAGCCAGGGATCAGTTTCCGGGACATCCATCTCAAGGCAGCCCGGACGATCGCCGGTGGTCTGAAGGACCTCGGGTTGATGAAGGGCGACCTGGACGCGGCCGTCGAGAAGGGCGCCCACGCGCTCTTCTTCCCCCATGGCCTCGGCCACCAGCTGGGCCTGGACGTGCACGACATGGAAAACCTGGGGGAGACCCACGTCGGGTATGACGCGAACATTAAACGGAGCGAGCAGTTCGGACTCGCTTACTTGAGGATGGCCAGGGAGCTCCGGCCCGGCCATGTCATGACGGTTGAGCCCGGCGTCTATTTCATCCCCGCCCTCGTCGATGAATGGCGTAAGAACAGGAAGCACACCGATTTCATCAATTACGATAAAGTGGAAACGTTCCTCGATTTCGGCGGCATCCGCATCGAGGACGATGTTCTGGTGGTCGACAAGGGCCGCCGGGTCCTCGGCCGTCCGATCCCCAAGACGGTCGAGGACGTCGAAAATGCGGCCTCCTAAGAACGGGGGGGCTTGCCTTAAGGAACGAGCTGTGCGCGAAACGAAATTGAGGATCGTCCTGGTCCAACAACGCCCCGGCCCGGATGTTGAAGAGAACATCGAGCGGGGGGTCCGTAGTTTCGCCAAAGCGGCCCCGCCGGGGGCCCGCCTGATCGCGTTCGCCGAGCTTGCCTTCTCGAGGTTCTACCCGCATGTCCCGGCGGCCAGGCGCTTACGGGAGATTCGGCCTCACGGACGGTGAATGAGATGGACCCCTGGTACGTGATCAACATCAAACCCAAGAAGGAGTTTCAGGTCGAAAGGCTGTTCATGGAAGGGGGCTTCACGATCTATAGCCCGAAGTACCTCTTCGAAAAACATATCAGGCCCTTTTTCCCGGGCTACGCGTTTTTACGGTTCGATCATCCCGCTCAATATCAAATGGTTAAATACACGCGGGGAGTCAAAAAGATCGTCGGGAACCCCGAAGGCCCCATCCCCGTCCAGGAAGAGGTCATCCGGGATCTCCGGGCGCGGGAGAAGGATGGCCATATCGAACTTGATAAGTACGGACAGGAGCCCGGCATCGGGGACGAAATCGAAGTCGCCGAGGGACCTCTCAAAGGCCTCAAGGGGATTTTCAAGAAGGAGCTCGATGAACGGGAGCGGGTCATGATCCTTCTCAACTACGTCTCCTATCAGGGCATGCTCCTCATCGAGAAGAAGAAATTGAAGAAGGTCATGAAATAAGCGGAGGAGCAAAGCATCATGAACGTGCCCAGCTTGGACCTGAAGGCCCAATACCTGGCCATCCGGGATGAGATGGAT
>JALHVH010000401.1 GCA_022867105.1 Candidatus Aminicenantota bacterium | reverse complement strand
TCGGCCGGTTCTTCCACTTTTCGTATTGTTTTTCCCACCAGTTGGACATGTCGATGGGGCGGCCGTCGATGAAGATGAGCTTGACTTCCGTCCGGGCGTCCAGCGGGTCGCCGGCGGCCAGGAAGAGGTCGGCGTCCTTGCCGGGCTCGAGGCTGCCCAGCCGGTTCTCGACTCCGAAGATCTTGGCCGGATTGATGGTCAGGGCCCGGACGGCTTCGTCCCGGTCGAGTCCGAAGGCCACGGCCTTGGCGGCGTGGTAGGTCAGGTCCTTGCCGAAGGCCGGGTCGTCGCCCGAGGAGAAGCAGATCGTGACGCCCGCCTTGGCCAGTTCCGCGACGTTGCGATAGGGCGCGTCGTAACCGTCCTCAGGCTCGGACGGTCCCTGGTATAGGCTGTCGATGATGACCGGGATGCCGGACTGTTTGATCTTGTCGGCGACTTTGAATCCCTGGACGCAGCCTCTGAATATGGCTTTGAGCTTCTGCTCCTTGATGAACTTTATGGCGAGCTCGATGTCCTTGGCCTTTTCGACCGAGATGATCACGGGAAGCGTCCCGTCGAGGACCGGGGCCAGGGCTTCGTACTTGGGATTGAACGCGGGCGCGGCAACGGCCGGATTCTCCGCGGCCAGCTTCTTGAGCTGGAGATACCGCCGCGCTTCGTTGAGAAAGTCCTTGATCTTGTCTACGATCTTGGAGGTCACATCGTCCCCGGACTCCTTCTGGACGCTCACGCCTTCCTTGGGAGGGCGCGGGGTCATGGGAAAATTGATGAGGGACGCCGCGGTCTCGTTGACGGCCATCTCGGGAAGGGACCAGCCGTCCATCTTTACCAGGGCCGAGATCCCCGGGAACGTGCCTCCGGACGGAGCGACAAGAGCCGCGGTCGTGCCGTTGACGCGGCCCGTGCCGAAGTGGACCGAAAAGGGGTTGATGGCCCAGGCGACCCTGAGTTCCGGATTCTCTTTGCCCATCTCCCGGTGGTCCACCGTGCTGGAAATGGCCCCGATCTCGCTCAGGCCGAAATGGGTGAAGGCGTCGATGAACCCGGGGTAGACGAACATCCCGGTGCCGTCGACGACCTGGGCTCCCGGCGGCGCCTGGAGGTCTGCGCCCAAAGCCTTGATCTTCCCGTTCTCGATGAGCAGGCTCCCGTTGGGGATCATTTCACCGATGACCGGGACGATCGTGGCGTTCCTGATGAGATAGGAGGATCCCGCCTCCTGGCCTGGGAGCCACGCAACCGATACCGCCAGCGCGATCGATATGAGGAGAATTCGCTTCTTCATGGTCAAACCTCCGCCCCGGTCTTTTTGTCCTTGGAGGCCTTCGCCTCGGCTTCTTTTTTCTTTTCCTCTTCGGCCTTTTTCCTTTCCTCTAAATACTTGGCCCGGTCGAAATAGACCGTGCCGTCGACGATCGTCATCTGGCAGACGGTGTAGGGGTCGAGGGGGTGGCGGCTGAAAACGGCCAGGTCGGCGTCCTTGCCGGGCTCGATCGTCCCGACCTTCTTGTCGACGCCCAGGATCTTCGCCGGGTTGATGGTCAGGGTCTTGATGGCCTCGGCCTCCGAGAGCCCGCCGAAGCGGACGGTCTTGGCCGCGTCGTTGAAGAGACGGCGCATCCGCTCGGGGTCGTCCGAGTTGAGGGCCACGAGGACACCCCGCCTGGCGGCCAGGGCGGCGCCGTGCGGCATTGTGTTGTAGGCTTCCCACTTGTAGGCCCAAAAATCGACGAAGGTCGAGATTCCGACCCCGTTCGCGACGAGTTCGTTGGTGATCCGGTAGCCTTCGAGGGCGTGCTCGAAGCAGGCGAGCTTGACCCCGTATTCCTTGCAGAGGCGCATGATGGACAGCATTTCCTCGGATTGATAGGCGTGGCAGCGGACCCAGAGCTTGCCGCTGAGGATGTCCGCGACGCCCTCCAGCCGGTAATCTCTTCTTGGGGGCAGGGGAGCGGGGACCTTTCCCTTGCCCGCCCGGCTTGCCTTGAGTTTCTTTTCATATTCCTGCCAATGCCTTACGTAATCTTTAGCCTGCTCGAACTCCTTCCGGATGGCGGCTTCAACGCCCATCCTCGATTTCGGGTAGCGGGCCTTGCCCGCGCCGCCCAGGTTGCTCTGCTTGGGGTTCTCGCCGAGCGCCCATTTGCTTGTGAGCGGCGCGCCCTGAAAGATGAGTTCGTCGGCGCTCTTCCCCCAGCGCAGCTTGAGGACGACACCCCTTCCCGCGATGGGATTGGCCGAGCCGTGCATGGTATGGATCGTGGTCACCCCCCCCGTCAGCGCATAATAGATCATCATGTCCTCGGGGTTGATGACGTCCCGGACGTCCACTTCCGACGTGATGAGGTCCCCCATCTCGTTGACATCGCCCTCGACAGCGATGTGCGCGTGCGAGTCGATGATCCCGGGCATGACCCATTGGCCTTTGAGGTCGATCGTTTCCGCGCCGGGAGCGCTAAGATCCTTCCCGACCTGGACGATCTTCCCGGCCTGGACCAGGACGTCGCCGCCCTCGATCGTCCCGCCGCTCACGGTGATGATATTGCCGTTCTTTAGGAGCAGGGGCTTGTCAGCGGCGAGACCGGTCAGGAGGAGCCCCATGGCCCAAAAAAACGCGATCGCTGTATTCATGTATCTTTTCATGGTCGTCCTCTTATCCCGGAATCCGTTTGGCCGTGAATTCCACGGAACCCGACGTGTCCTGGACGATGGTCCCGCGCATTGTATCCCCTTCGACCGTTCCGGAGATGTAAAGATCGATCTCCTGGCCGGCGACCGAGAGGGTCATCTCGAAATCGATCTGGTTCGCCGTGACCGAGCCGCCCGTGAAGTCGAAGACGCCGAACGGTGTCACCATCTTTCCGGAAAGAGCGGCTTCTTCCTGGACAAAATCGACGGTCAGTTTAGGCACGCCCTCGGCCGCGATGTCCCACTTTCCGGATACGTTGACGGTGGGTTTTTCGCCTTCCTTGGCCGTGGCTTCTTTCATTTCGAATTTTTTTCCGTCGGCAAAGATATACCGGACCTTGGCGTCCTTGATGAGAAGCTCGCCTTCCGCGAGCACGATGTTGGCGATCTTGCCGGGCTCGATCGTTCCCAGGGCCTTGTCAAGCCCGAAGAACGAGGCCGGCGCCGTGGTCAATCCCGCCAAGGCCTTGTCCTGAGGGAGCCCGGCATCGATGGCCTTCAGGACGCCTTCGATGAAGGTCTTCGGGTCGTCCGTGTCGAGCGAGGAGAAGGCGAAGGGGATGCCGGCCTCGGCGAGGCGGGCCGGGTTCTTCGGGTAGACGTCCTTTTCGGCCTTTTCCCGCTCGGCCTTGCCTTTCTGAGAGTAGAGGTTCGAGGGCGGGGCTTTGAAGGCCACAGTGACCAGGACCCTGGCCTTGGCCTTCTTCAACTCGGGGATGACGTCCGATGCCTCGTTGCCCAGGTCGCAGATGACGGCGTCGAGCCTGGACCCGGCGACGAGAGTCAGCGCCCGGCGGATATCGTTCTGATTACGGCAGAGGAAGATGACCGGCTTCCTGCCGGCCACATGGTCAGAGAGGACCTCGAGAACGGGATTGTAGTCAGGCCGGTCGATCCCCTTCATTTCTTTATTCCAGCGGTCCCGGCCCGCATCATAGAACACGGAATCCTGCAGGATCTGCTTGAGGTAGGCGTAGAGGCCCATCAGGGAAGTGGGATAGGCCATGATGCCGGGCGGACTGAACCCGATCCCGAGACTGACGTCCCTGAGCAGCAAGGACTTGTTCTTGTCGGGATCGCTCAGGCAGAAGAACGATGACCGGCCGGTGAGGATGCCCCGATCGGGCATGACCTGGGCGGCGGTGAACCCGTATTTATAGTATTTTTCGAAGACGGATTTGCCCAGGCTCACGTAGTCGAAAGCGCGCAGGTCCGGCGTTATGCCCCGGTCCTTGTCGTTATAATCGCCCGAATAGACCTTGGTCATGTCGAACTTCTCCTCGGGCAGCTTGAGGAGCGACTTCCCAAGGCCGTCGATCAGGCCGGGATAGGCCGTGAGCTTGGCCGCGTCGATGACCTCGGCGTCCGGAGGAACGGCGACGCCGGCACCGACGGCTTCAACGAGGCCGTCGCGGATGACGATCACGGCCTTCTCCAGGACCGGACCCCCCGGGGTGACGATCCGGCAGTCCTTGACGGCCCAGACCCTGTGCAGCGCGTCATCGGCT
>JALHVH010000400.1 GCA_022867105.1 Candidatus Aminicenantota bacterium | reverse complement strand
ACCTCCGGCCTCAACGGGGTCGCCGCGATGTGGTCCAAATAGACTTTTCTCAACTCCGCCCCTCCCCGGTCCTCCGTCCGATACGCGCGTTCGGGACGAACCGTGAACGTCCGGCTCAGACGGCCTCGACGCTTTTGACCTCGGGGACCTCCTTCTTGAGGTGCCTTTCGATCCCCATCTTGAGAGTCATCTGGGACATGGGGCAGCCGCCGCAGGCCCCGGTGAGACGGACCTTGACGACACCGTCCTTGACGTCCACGAGCTCAACGCCGCCGCCGTCGGCCTGGAGGGCGGGACGGATCCTGTTCAACGCCTTTTCGACCTTTTCTTTCATCGTTTCCCTCCTTGGGATCTGCCTCCAATATAGATCTATTGGGGATTTATTTCCACGACCATAACACCCCAATTCTACGCCTTCCGCGGGCGGACATCAAGTAATCTTATAAAATTAGTAGGCTTTCCCCGCCGCTCTTTTATTTCCAATCCAGGAGTCTTTTCTGGCCTTTGAGGGCGCGTATTCCGGTGACGTCCTGGCTGACCTCGAGACATCCCCTGTAGGCCCGGCGGCTGTCCCGGGCGGCGAAATAACGGATGTAGATGAACTTCCCTTCGATCTCGATCCAGAACTCCGCTGTGTCCTTGTCGCCCGCTTTGAACGCCTTCAGGATCGCGTCCACGATATGGACGCTCTTCCCGGGGTGGCAGTTCTGGACCTTGCAGCCGATGACGGCGGGGGTCCGGGAGAAGATCCTGTCCCTGGTGGCCGAATAATAACGGACGGTGTCACGTTCGTCGACGAAAGAGACGTCCACGGGCAGGTGGGTCAGGAGCAGGTCCACCTGCTCGATGGTCAGGCTCCCCGTGCTCAGTGGAAGATCGCTTGCGGGCTTCGCGTCTTTGGTTTTCGGCATGATCAATTTCTCCTCGACGGATCGGATCGATGGCATTTTATCAAAATAAACGCCCCCCGTCATTAACGGCATTCTTTGGGCGCGCGCCGGGCCGCGGCCTTCAAACGACGATCCGCGGGACGAACGGATTGATCCGGGCCAGGACCTCGTAGCTGATGGTCCCGGCCAAGGTCGCCAGGTTGTCCGCCGAGATCTCCTCGGCCCCCTCCCTGCCGATCAGGGTCACTTCCTCCTCGAGTCCGACGCCGGGGATGTCGGTGACGTCCGCCGTGAGGAAGTTCATGGCGACCCTCCCCCGCAGGGCGGCCCGACGGCCCTTGACGAGCACGTAGGAGGAATTGGACAGGCTCCGCGCATACCCGTCGTAATAACCCACCGGGACGACGGCCAGCGTCGTCGGCCTCGTCGTTTTGTAGGTCCCTCCGTAACCGATGAGCGCGTCCTTGGGGACCTTCTTGATCTGGGCGACCCGGGCCTTCCAGGAAAGGACGGGCCTGAGGGACAACGGGTCGCGACGCTTTTCCAGGCAGGACAGGTAGGTCTCCTTGGACGGCCAAAGTCCGTAGAGCCCGATCCCGACCCGGACGAGGTTGAACCACGTTTCCGGGAAAAGGATCACGGCCGCCGTGCACGACATGTGCCTGAGCGGAACTCGGATCCCGCGCTTTCCGAGGGCTT
>JALHVH010000399.1 GCA_022867105.1 Candidatus Aminicenantota bacterium | reverse complement strand
TGGCCTTGAGGGTTTCGGGCCTCTGGGAGTAAAAAGCGGCCAAGGCCAGCATGGACGCCGTCGCCGAGCAGTTGTCGACGGCGCCATTGTAGATCTGGTCCCCGGCAAGCGTCCCGTCCTTCCCCAGGTGGTCGTGGTGGGCGGACCGGACGACATCCCAGCCGTAGGCCGCGCCCGGCCGCCTTCTCGAACTTGTAAGTCCAGCGCCCGTAATAGGTCATGTCCTCGCCGTCGAAGATGCCGCCCGGGACAATCCTGACCTTCCCGGAGGTGAATTCGAGGCTTGCGCTCCTGTCGGGCTGCGCCCCCCGGAGGGAGAAAACCTGGCGGTAGCTCGAGCCGAACAGCGGTTCCAGGCCGAAAGTCTTGAAAAGGTCCTCCTGGTAGTTTTCCGCGATACCGATGCCTTTGCTCCCAACGGCCCTCCCTTCGAGGAGGTCATCCGAAAGGAACCGGATGTGCGATTCGATCTCCTGTGCGGTCACGGGCTCGATGCCGGATTTGGGACCGCGGCAGCCCCACGTCTAGATCGCCAGCCCGGTCAAGAGAAGCGCCGCCCATCGAGTACCGGAAACCTTCATCTTCCTTCTCACGGCGTCATCCATTGCGGCCGGCATGTTCCTGCGCGACGACGGGGCCCTCGCGCCATGGGCCGGACCTCCGGGCGGCATCACCCGATGCCCAGGTCACGGTCCTTTCGGTACGTCCTGCGACGCTCTTTCGTCATCGCTTGAAAAGGGAGAAGGCGACCGTCAGACCGGCCATGACGATGGCCACCATGCTCATGAGCTTGATGAGAATGTTCAGGCTCGGGCCGGCCGTGTCCTTGAACGGGTCGCCGACGGTGTCGCCGATGACGGCCGCGTGGTGGGCGGGCGAGCCCTTGCCGCCGAAGTGCCCTTCCTCGATGTACTTCTTGGCATTGTCCCAGGCGCCGCCCGTGTTGGCCATGAAGATGGCTAGGACGAAGCCCGTCGACGTGCCGCCGATGAGAAGCCCCATGACGCCCGGGATGCCCAGGAAGACTCCTGTGGCGAAGGGGACGATGATGGCCAGGAGCGAAGGAAAGACCATGGCCCTCTGGGCGCCCCGCGTCGAGATCTCGACGCAGCGGGCGTAGTCGGGCTCGGCCTTGCCCTCCATGATGCCCGCGATCTCCTTGAACTGCCGCCGCACCTCGTCCACCATGCGGCCGGCGGCCTTGCCGACGGCCGTAATGGCCAGCCCGCAGAAGGAGAAGGCCATCATGGAGCCGAGGAAGATGCCGACCAGGACGAGCGGATTCATCAGCGTGATGTTGTAGTAGCGCATTAAATCGAGGAATTGCGCCTTGGCCGTCTCGAGGCTGAGGCCGTCGGCGAACTGGAGCGTCGTGTGGCCGATCCGGACGAGACCGACCTTGATCTCCTCGACGTAAGAGGCCAGAAGGGCTAGGGCCGTCAGGGCGGCCGAACCGATGGCGAACCCTTTGCCTGTGGCAGCCGTGGTGTTGCCCAGGGAGTCCAGGGCGTCGGTCCTCTGTCGGACCTCCTTGGGCTGGCCGGTCATCTGGGCGTTGCCGCCGGCGTTGTCGGCAATAGGCCCGTAGGCGTCCGTGGCCAGGGTGATCCCCAGGGTCGAAAGCATGCCCACAGCGGCGATCCCAATGCCGTAAAGGCCCTGGCCGACGTTGGACATGTCAAAGTGAGCGGCAAAAAGGTAGGCTAACAGGGTCCCGACGACGACGGACAGGACCGGGATGGCCGTTGACATCATGCCCGTGCCCAACCCGGCGATGATGACCGTGGCGGGGCCCGTTTTGGCGTTGTCCGCGATGCGCATCGTCGGCCTGTAAGAGGACGAGGTGAAGTACTCCGTCGCCCGGCCGATGACGATGCCCGAAACCAGTCCGCAGACGACCGAGCCCCAGATGCCCAGCGGCAGGTCGAGGACCTTGATGACACCCAGGGAGAAAACGACGATGAGAATGGAGCTGGTATTGATACCCCGGCCCAGGGAGCCGAGCAGCTGCTTCTGGGTGGCCCCTTCCTTCGTCCTGACCATGAAAATCCCGAAGATGGATAGGAGCGTGCCGATGGCCGCGATGACCATGGGGGCGACGACCGCTTTGAGCTGGAGGTCTCCGCGGCCCAGAAAGGCCGAAGCTCCGAGGGCCGCCGTCGCCAGGATGGACCCGGCATAGGATTCGTAGAGGTCCGCGCCCATGCCGGCCACGTCGCCGACGTTGTCGCCGACGTTATCGGCGATGACCGCCGGGTTGCGCGGATCGTCCTCGGGGATGTTGGCCTCAATCTTGCCGACGAGATCGGCGCCGACGTCGGCCGCCTTGGTGAAGATGCCGCCGCCGACCCTAGCGAACAGGGCTTGGGTCGAAGCACCCATACCGAAGGTGATCATGGTCGTGGTGATGAGGATCAGGTTCTGGCCGCCGTCCGTAAGGGGATAGAATTGCCTCAGGATGATGAACCAGAGCGAGATGTCCAGAAGGGCCAGCCCTACGACGACGAGGCCCATGACGGCCCCGCTGCGGAAGGCGATCCGGAGTGCGCTGTTGAGCGAGCTCTTGGCGGCGTTGGTCGTGCGGGCCGCAGCGTAAGTCGCCGTCTTCATGCCGAAGTATCCGGACAAGGCCGAGAAGAAGCCGCCCGTCAGGAAGGCCACCGGCACCCACTTGTTCTGGACCTTGAGCACAAAGGCCATGAAGGCCAGGAGGATGAC
>JALHVH010000398.1 GCA_022867105.1 Candidatus Aminicenantota bacterium | reverse complement strand
TCGGTGAGCGGCAGGAATCTCTTAGCTGTTTCATCGATGTCTCTCATTCTCTCTCCTGAGTTTCCGGGCGCCTCTCGCCATCCGGAGATTTAAGAGATTGCGTTCGATATAACGGTTATCGCTATAACGGTAAACGGTATATCGTATAACGATATACCCCAAACAAAACCCCCTGTCAAGTGGTTTTTGATTTTTTAGGACGCGATGCCTGACCTGCTATCCTGCCCGCAATCAATGTATCTTCCCTAAAGCGAGCTCTTCTAGCTCAGGAGCCTTAGGAGCCAATGGTTTATATCCCAGGGAGCTGTTTTGAATCATGATCAAAATGCCTATTGCCTATAGACTGGTATCGTAGACGTGTCGATCATCACCTCCATATGGGGAGCGCGCCCGGGGTGATTCGAACACCCGACCTTTGGATTCGAAGTCCATCGCTCTATCCAGCTGAGCTACGGGCGCGCAGGATCGATCTCAGTATTAAGTTATACCTAAAAGCCCGGGAATCGGCAACGGGGCGTCGCTCGGGTGAAGACGCTTCACGTCGCTGCCGGGCGCCTGAGAAGATATACGGAAATCCTGAGTGATGCCCTTCAGGCGACAGTCCGATGGCAAATGACGCGACGGCCGGTAAAACGACAAACGGGACCCGCTCTATTCCGCGGCCACGAGATAGAATTTCAGGACTTCCAGAAGGTCGGCATGGGTGAACGCGACCGAACGCTCCCCGGTCCTTTTCGCGCCCGGGTACAGGGCCGGTTTGATCGCCAGGTCTTCCCTCGTATAGGTGATCTCTATGGTGATCGGGACGGTCAGAACATAAGGTTTGTATCGGCCCAGGTTCTTCAGAGCGTCGGCGGCCGCCGTCCTGATGAGCTTGCGGCTTTTCTCGGGATGAAGCATCCTCCCAGCTTTTCCAATGCCTTCCTTGACGGCGACGGTCGAGACCTCACCCAGGAGTTCCTTGGCCTGTCCGGCCGCCGCCAGATCCCCCGAGACGAGCACGACGGGAACGCCGAAATAGCCGGCGATCGCGGCGTTAAGCCCCGCTTCGGAAACGACTTTTCCGTTGAGCTTGAGGTCGAAGATCGTTCCGGAGATGGTGTGTTTGAGGATGCCGTCAGGGGTCCCAGCCCGGGCATGATAGCCTATCATCATCGCGGCGTCGAACGTCTTGTCGATCCCTTCCATCATGTCCAATGGGCCTCCGGACCAGTCCCGGATGAGCTTAGCTTCGGGGTTGAGGAGTTGCGGAAGGATATTCCTCGCGCTGCCGTGGGCATCCCTGACCACGATCTCGGTCGCGCCCGCGTCGAGGGCCCCTTCGACGGCGGCGTTCGCCTCCTCGGTCATCAACTGGCGGAAGAGCTGATAATCCGGGCCTTTTTCGCTGGTTTCCTCGCCCGTCACGAGTCCACCGATCCCCTCCATGTCCACAGAGATGAAGACCTTCAGTTTTTTCGGGGTTTGGGAACTGGATAGAGCCGAGAGCCCCAACACAAGCGCGGAAAACAAAAGAACCCTCGTGGTTATTCTTTTCATGACGCCTCCTTTCTCCGGTTCAGCCGGATCGTCCCTACTTCGCTTCCTTAAGCGCCTTGATGTATTCGTTCACCTTGTTCCGCAGCAGCGGGTCCTGGATGCCGGGAAGGGCCTTCTCGAGAACTTCCAGGGACTTGTCGTATTGGCGGGCGTTCATGAGAGCGATGCCCAGGTTAACGTTTACGTTGATGTCGTTGGGCGTGAGAGCGAGGGCCCTCTGAAAGCTCGTGATGGCCTCGGGATAGCGCTCCATCTGGTTGAGGATGACGCCCTTGAGGTTGTAAGCCCCCGCCTGGCGGTCGGTCTTCAGGATAGACTTGTCGATATAGTCCAAGGCCTCTGGAAGCTTGTTCTCTTCCAGCCTGAGCTTGGCTAGGTTGAAACTCGCGAACGCATTCCCGTCCACGGCAAGAGATTTCAGGAATTCCTGTTCCGCCTTGTCCTTCTCTCCCAACTCGTAATAGGTCGTTCCGAGCCGGTTGATGGCATCGATGAAATCCGGTTTGATCTCCAGACATTTCTCGAACGCGTCGGCGGCCCGGAGGTAATCTTTGGCCTGGAGGTGAATCAGGCCCAACAGGTTCAGAGACTGATAATGGCGGGGGTCGAGGGACAAGGCCAGGTTCACATAATCGATGGCCTGTTCCGGCAGCCCGTACTTCATGGCGATGACGGCTTTTTCATACTGGTACTGCGGGTCCTTTTCGTTGTCGACCTTGGGTTTTTTCTGGACGGAGGCGCAGAAGGCCAGGCCGAAGCACGCGGCGGCAAGGATGACTGTTTTCAGCGGGTTCATCCCAGCTATTTTACACTTAGAGCCGGGCCAGGAACAAGTAGGGGAACCTTTTGGCTTCGTCAATCGTCAGATGGAATGAAGGGCATGGGTCCCTGTCTTGTATGAATAGGAGGGAAATATGACGCGATCATCCCGGAAAGTCCATCAGGCGGTCCTTCTTGCGGCCGCGCTGGCATTCCTTGCCACAGGCCTGGCGTATGCCGGCCAAGACAACACGATCACGAAATCCTTCAAGGTCGAACCCGGCGGGAAACTCGTCC
>JALHVH010000397.1 GCA_022867105.1 Candidatus Aminicenantota bacterium | reverse complement strand
TACCGCCGAAATGCGTCGAAATGGGCTTGCCGGTGGTCTCGAAGACTTCGAGGGCGCGGACGATCCGGACCTTGTCCCGGCTCCGGACCTTCCGGGCATAGGCGGGGTCGATTGTCTCCAGCTTGTTGAAGAGGGTTTCCAGGCCTTTCTCCGCGGCTTCGGCTTCGAGCCGCCGCCGGACCTCGGGGTCCCGGCCGGGGCCGGGAAACAGGCCGTCCAGGAGGGACTTGAAGTAGAGGCCCGTGCCTCCGACGATGAAGGGGAGATTTTTCCTCCCAAGGATGCCGTCCACGGCCCTGAGCGCCCCCGCGACGAAATCGGCGGCCGTGAATTGGCTTGAAGGGTCGGCGACGTCGAGAAGGTAGTGGGGGACCGCCCGACGGGCCTCCAGGGAGGGCTTGTCCGTCCCGATGTCGAAGCCCCGGTAGACCTGCATGGAGTCGCAATTGATGATCTCCCCGCTGAACTTCAGGGCGAGCTTAAGGCCTGTCCGGCTTTTTCCCACGCCCGTGGGCCCAAGGATGATGACGAGGTTCCCGGCTTCAGAGTCCAATTTTCCCCAGCAGCCAGAGAGCGAGGAGCGTCACAAAGAGGAGCAGTCCTGCGAGCTGTCTCCTTTTCAACGCAGGTCCCCGATCCTTTCCAGCCCCTTGACGAGGGCGGATTCGTGTTTGTTCCCGAGCGTGCGCTTGACGGCCAGGACCTCGGCGGCCAGGACCTCGTCGAAGCTCCGGAGGAGGCTCCGTTTGCCTTCGTCGTTGGAGATCCCCAGGTTTCTCTTGAGAAGGGTCCGGAGCTCGATACGCCCGTCCGGTTTCAGTTTGCAGTTCTGGAAGAGCGGGTCGATCCGGCCCTTGATCTCGTCCAGCGATTTCTCGATGACGTTGAGGGCCACGGGTCCGATCTCCTTGGATATGTATTTGTAGATAAAGGAGCACCGGTCGTTGAAGGCGGCGAAGAGGCGATCCAGGTCGCCAAGGGAGAACTCGGGCAGGGGCTTGTTGTTCTTCCCCTTGGCCTTGGAGGTCCCGAGGATGCCCAGGGTGAGGAGGGCGAAAAGGGCCCTCTTGGTTTCCCGCTCGCCCAGCACGCTTGATGCGCACAAATCGCCGACGCTCCCGGAGGCGGCCGCGGCGCCGAGAAGATAGCGCTCAGGAGCCGCGAGCTCGGGCCGTTCGTTCGCCCGGGACGTGAGCCCCTGGACGGCTTCGCCCGCTGTGGGCAGATGCGTTTCGATGAGCTCGAAGTTGCCCATCCGGCGGATCCCTTCGAGGATGAGCTCGGGAAGAGAGATGCCGCGGATGAACAGGGTCCCGGGCGGCGGCTGTCCGGGTTCGAAGCCATACGCGCCGTCCGCCCAGTCGAACACCGGGAAGATTTCCCCTATCGAGAAGTCCTCGACGAGCTTCAAGAGGCGGGCCGGCGCGAGAACGCCCGATTCGACGAGGGCACGCAGGGGGTCCATCCCGCTTTCCCGGGCAGCGGCGCCGCTCCGGGCAAGGTCGTCGGACCGGACCAGCCCCAAGGCCGCCAGGAATTTCAGGAAACCGGGCTCGTCGAACGCACTCCGTTCGACGGCCAGCCCCCCGTCCTCGAAGCAAAAGGACCTCTCCGCGGAGCCCCTCCGGACCCGGAGGAAGCCGGACCGCTCCTCGCGCCAGATCAAGACCAGGACCTGCGGAAAAGAGATCTCGGAGAATTCGCCCTGGAACGGGGTGTTCACCATACTCTTACTTCAAGTATTGCAGTCCGATGATGCCCAGTGCGACGTAGATGAGGCTCTTCAGGAGCCAGAATCCGTAGGAGAGGAACATGGCCTTCTTGAGCTCGATCTTGAAGATCGAGGAGAGCCCGAAGGCCAGGACCCCGAACATCCAAAGCTGAAAGAAATCGATCTGCCCGAGCACGACATAAGCGGGGGACGTCACCTCCATCCTGGGAAAGAGGAGGGCCAGGCTTGTCGAGGTCTGCATGACCGACTTCTTGGCGGAGATGAGCAAAAGGCGCACGGCGTTGCCCAGGAGTTTGTCCACGAAGTTGGCGTGGATGACCGCGCTGATGATCTGGGCGTACTTCCCCTGCGAGGAGACGAACCGGCCCATGATCATGAGGACCAGGCTCGAGAACAGGAGCCCGATGAGGCTCATGGCGGGGCCGGCGATTACGTTCCGGATGATGATGCTCGACTTGGGGGCGTTCTCGAGCTTAGCTACGTACTCGTTGTACCGGGTCTCGCCCATGCGCTGCTTGAGCTTGGCGTTGTCTTTCATCATCTGGAGCTGGTCGTTCTGGGAATAGGGCGCAATGAAATAGGAGAAGACGGCCAGGAGGATGAGGAGGACGACGAGGGCGTCGACCCAAACCGGCTTCTCGGCAAGGGCCTGGAACATCTGCCTGGGGCTGGAGAAGGTCCCTTCCAAACGCTTGAAAAATGACATGTCAGGCTCCTTTCCGTTCTTCCCGCTCGATCTCTCCGTCGCGCAGGTGGATGATGCGCTGGGTCTGAGCGGCGACGTCCCTGTCGTGGGTCACGATGATGATGGTATTTCCCTTGGAGTGGATCTTGTGAAAGAGCTTGAGGATCTCCTGGCCGGTCTTGGAGTCGAGGTTTCCGGTCGGCTCGTCCGCCAGGAGGAGGGACGGCTCGTTGACAAGCGCCCGGGCGATGGCCACCCTCTGCCGCTCGCCGCCCGAGAGCTCGGCGGGCTTGTGCTGCATGCGGCCCTTCATCTCCACCATCTCCAGGGCCCGGCGGGTTTTTTCCTCGCGTTCCTTTTTCCTGAACCCCGCGTAGATCATGGGCAGCTCGACGTTCCGGAAGGCCGTTGCCCGGGGGAGGAGGTTGAAGATCTGGAAGATGAAACCGATCTCCTTGTTCCGGATGTGGGCCAGTTCGTCCTCGCTCATGGCGCTGACCAGCTTCCCGTTGAGGACGTAGGTGCCTTCCGTTGGGGTGTCCAGGCAGCCGATGAGGTTCATGAGCGTGGATTTTCCGGACCCGGAGGGCCCCATGATGGCCACGAACTCGTTGCGGGCGATGGTGAAGGAGACTCCGCAGAGAGCCTTCACTTCCTGCTTTTCGAGATTGTAGGTCTTCGAGAGGTTTTCGACCGAGATCATGACGTCGTTCGCGGGGGCCATGCTCACTTCGCCTTCTTCTCTTCGGACTTGATCAGGATGCCGTCCTTGAGTTCCCGGAGGGCGTTATAAGGGCCGGTCACGATCTCCTGGCCTTCCTTGAGACCCGAGACGACCTCGATGTTCATGCCGCCGGTGATGCCTTTGGCAACCATCTGAAACTTGACACGGCTGTTCTCGACCAGGTAGACGCCCTCTTCCTCCTTGGCGTCCTTCTTGTCCTTGTCCGCCGCCGGCTTTTCCCGCACGACAAGGGAGGCGATGGGCACGGACAGGACGCCCTTTTTCTCGGCCGCGACGATGTCGGCAGAGGCCGAGAGGCCGGGCTTGAGCTTCTGGGAGGGGTTCTCGAGCGTGATGATGACCTTGAAGTCCTTGGATTCCTGGGTGGTCGTCGCCGCGGTCTTTTGCAGGGCTGAGCTGCCGATCTCGGTCACCTTTCCCTTGAAGACGATATCCGGGAACGCGTCCACACGGACGTTGGCCGTCTGGCCCAACTGGACCCCGACGACGTCCGTCTCATCCACCTCGACCTCGACCTCCATGACGGAGAGGTCGGCGATGGTCATGAGGACGGTGCCCGGGTTGTTCATGGTGCCGATGATGGCCACCTCGCCCTCCTCGACCCTGAGGCTGGTGATCATCCCGTCGATCGGCGAGCCGTAGGTGGTTTTGTTCAGGTTGTCCAGGGTGCTCTTGAGGGAGGCCTCGGCCTGCTGGATCTGGGACTTGATCGCCCGGACCTGGGCGTTCGAAACGTCGAACTGGGCTTTGGCCATTTCCAGCTGGTCCTTGGAGATGAGCTGTTCGTCATAGAGCCTTTTCTGCCGGTCGTAGACGTTTTTGTCCCTTTGCTGGCGGGCCTCCTCCTGGATGAGCTGGGCTTTATAGGACCGGATGGCGGCCCGGTTCCCCTCGGCGAGGGCCTCGTATTGGGTGGCATCGAGCTTGAGCAGGAAATCCCCCGCCTTGACCACGTCGCCCTCCTTGACCCCGATCTTGATGATCCGGCCGGGGACGTGGGCGCTGATGTTGACGTTCTTTTTAGGCTTGATCTCTCCGGAGGCCGAGACGATCGAGACGAGGTCGCTCGTCTTGACCTTCTCGATGGTCACCTTGACGGTCTTTTCCCTCCGGGTCCTCAGGTTGAAGAGGATGATGAGGGCGATGACGAGAACGACGCCCAGGACGATGAGCGTCCGTTTCTTTCTCCGGAAAAAGCCCCTGTTTTCGGCCATCGTCGTGTCCCTTCCAATTTTAACTCGCATAAGGATACTTATTGTATATTACGGAAGGAAAAGAATAAAGTTTTTCCGGTTTGCCTCAAGAAGAGCAAGTTGGTAAGATAAGGCCGCTATGGACGGGTATGGCGAGTTTCTCGAAGCGGCCAAGGCTGCGGCCCGGGAAGCCGGCGGACTCCTCAGGGAGAACGCGGACAAGCGCGGCGAGATCATGTTCAAAGGGGCCGTCGACCTCGTGACCCACTTCGACAGGAAGTCCCAGGAGATGATCTTCAGACGCCTTTCGGCCGCGTTCCCCGGCCACGGATATCTGGCGGAGGAAGGGTTGTCCCTGCCGGGGACGTCCGACTGCCGCTGGATCATCGATCCCATCGACGGGACGACCAATTTCGCGCACACCTTCCCCGTTTTCTGCGTGTCCATCGCCCTCGAACAAAAGGGAGAGGTCGTGGTGGGGGCCGTTTACGATCCCATGAGGGACGAGCTTTTCGAGGCCGCCAGGGGGCGGGGGGCCTTCCTGAACGGCGCCCGCATCAGGGTCTCGGACATCCCCGAGCTTGGAAAAGCTCTTTTGGCCACGGGTTTCCCCTATGACGTCCGGACGAGCCGCTTCAACAACGTCCGGGAGTTCAACGCCTTCATCGTCCGGGCCCAAGCCGTCCGCCGCTGCGGCTCGGCCGCCCTGGACCTCTGCTATGTGGCCTGCGGCCGTTTTGACGGCTTCTGGGAACTCAAGCTCAAGCCCTGGGATGTGGCCGCCGGGGCCTTGATCGTGGAGGAGGCGGGAGGGAGGGTCTCGGATTTTGAAGGGCGGCCCTTCGACCCCTTCAACCAGCGGACGCTGGCCACGAACGGGCTCATCCATGAAGAGATGAAAAAGGCCCTGGAGGAATGCGGGGATGACGACAGGTGAGCATGTTCTCCGTTTTCTCATGGGAGGGGCGGCCGTCCTGTGGCTCGGCGGCCCGGGTTTGCCGTGCGGGGAAGGGACCAGCCGGTCCCCCCAGATTGTCCTTTTAAAGAAGCTCGCCGTTCCGGGGAACGCCGGCTGGGTGGATACGGGCATCGATGTCGAGGAGGGTCAGGAGCTCGTTTTCCAGGCAGAAGGCCGAATCTCCCTCCAGAAAGGAAACCCCGATGCCGGCTGCGATCCCGAGGGCTATGACATCCAGGGCTTTCAGCAGCCCCTCCCGGACCGCAACCTGGGCTGTCTGGCCGGCAAGGTCGTCTGGCTCCTGGAAGTCCGGAAAGACGAGAGGACCGGTGAGGAAGTCCGCGACGAGTTCATCAGGTATTTCTATGTCGGACGCGAGCAGACCGTATCCATGCCCCTTCAGGGCCGCCTCTTCCTCGGGGTCAACGAGAACATCGTCAAGGACAACGACGGGGAATTTGTCGTATCGATATACATAAAGAGCTAATACGAACGAAGTAAAAAAGTTACAATGTATGAACGGCACTGAATGCCGTCCTCAAGCCCCCGTAGCGGAGGGGGGACCCGAGTCCTATGAAGGCCATATCGGTGACACGCCCAAGACTCTGCCCATATTTCTTGCCACCCCCTACCCCCTCCGATAATCGGAGGGGGGCTCTGAGATCGTCCGTGTCGCCGACAGAGGTGCGATGGGGGGAACCGACGGGACTGGTTCCCCGGGGGCCGGGGGAGTGAGGGCGGCTTCAGGCCGCTCAAAGTCAGATGTCAAACTATTTAATGCTTTTGTATTAGATAGGCTGGACAGGTTAGACGGCGTCCTTTTGTTCCTGGTTCTTCAACTGCAGGAACCGTTCCATGAACTGGGTGTCATAGTTGCCTTCCTGGAACTCCGTGCTGGACAGGATCTGGAGGTGGAGCGGCAGGTTCGTCTTGACGCCCACGATCGTCGTCATCTCCAGGGCGGTCTGGATCTTCCGGATGGCCAGGGAACGCGTCGGGGCGTAGGCTATGATCTTGGCCACGAGGGAATCGTAGTCGGGAGGGATCTGCCATCCGCAGTAGGCCGCGGAATCCACTCGGATGCCCTCTCCGCCCGGAAGGACCAGGAACTCGATCTTCCCCGGCGACGGAACGAAGGTCTCGGGGTCCTCGGCGTTGATCCGGCATTCGATGGAGTGGCCGCGCATCTCGAGTTCGAGCGGGAAGTTGATCTTTTCCCCGGCCGCCACCCGGATCTGGGCCTTGACCAGGTTGATGCCGTAGACCATCTCGGTGATCGGGTGCTCGACCTGGACCCGGGCGTTGGCCTCCATGAAATAGAACCTCTTCTTCTCGTCCACCAGGAACTCGAACGTCCCCAGGCTCTGGTAACCGATCTCGCCGGCGGCGTCCTCGACGGCGGACATCATTTTTTTACGGACCCGCTCGTCGATGAAGGCCGAGGGGGTCTCCTCGATGAGCTTCTGGTACTTCCTCTGGACCGAACACTCGCGTTCGCCGAAGGCCAGGACCTTGCCTTTCTTGTCCCCGATGATCTGGATCTAGATGTGGTGGGCGCCCGAGATGTACTTTTCGATGTAGAGGGAGGAGTCGCCGAAGGCGGATTTCGCTTCGTTCTGGGCGATGGGCAGCTGCTCCTCGAGCTGGACGGCGGTGCGGCAGATGCGCATGCCCTTGCCCCCCCCGCCGGCGGCGGCTTTGATGATGACCGGGAAGCCGATCTTCTGGGCGATCTTCTTGGCATCGGCGGCGTCCTCGATGATCTTGTCACTGCCGGGGATGACGGGCAGGCCGGCCTTTTTCATGGCCTGGCGCGCCTTGTTCTTGTCCCCCATCAGGCGGATGATGGAGGCCTGCGGGCCGATGAAGGTGATCCCGGAGGTTTCGCAGATCTCGGCAAAACGGGGGTTCTCCGCTAGGAACCCGTAGCCGGGGTGGATGGCGTCGGCCTTGGTGATCTCGGCGGCGCTGAGGATATTCGGGATGTTGAGGTAGCTCTCCGAGGCTTTGGCGGGCCCGATGCAGACCTTTTCTTCGGCAAGCATGGTGTGCAGGGAGGTCTTGTCCGCTTGGGAGTAGACGGCGACGGTCTTAATGCCCAGCTCCCGGGCGGAACGGATGACCCGCAGGGCGATCTCTCCCCGGTTGGCGACGAGAATCTTGGATATCATGGGTCTCAGAAGGGGACCTGGATGGCGAACAGCTTCTGGCCGTACTCGACGGGCTTTCCGTTCTCGACGTAAATGGCGGTGACGACGCCGTCGGCGTCGGACTCGATCTCGTTCATGAGCTTCATGGCCTCGATGATGCACAAGGTCTGGCCCTTCTTCACGACATCGCCGATCTCGACGAACGGGTCGGCGTTCGGGGCGGAGGCCCGGTAGAAGGTCCCGACCATCGGGGATGTGATGAGGTGGGTGTTCCTGTCCGCCTCCAGGCTCGGCCCGGCGGCATAAGGCAGGCCGCTTCCCG
>JALHVH010000396.1 GCA_022867105.1 Candidatus Aminicenantota bacterium | reverse complement strand
TTCAGGAACTTGATACCCTGCTCGTAGAGATCGAAGACGCGGGCTTCGGCCAGGTCGTAGGTCTGCCGGAGCCCGGGGAACTTGTGGACGGGCTCGGAAGCCAGGAACGGCTTCTTTCCGCCCTTCTTCCAGCCGTAGGCGTGGAGACCGAGCGCAATGAGCAGGCAGAGGATGGAGATTCCGGCCACCGGGTTGAAGACGCTCAGGGCGTGGGTCGTGAAGTCGATGGACTCGCCGGCCTCGACGCGTCCCTCGAGGATGGGCTGGATGAAGTTCGCCAGGGGGAGCTTGTTGAAGACCCCGAATGCGATGCTCAGGAGGGCCAGGACGAGGATGGGGATGACGATGGGAGCGGGGCTTTCCTTCACGGCGGCCACTTCCTTGGAGCGTTCGCCGAAGAACACGGAGTGGCCGGCCTTGAGGAAGGAGGCGAAGGTGAAGATGGCCCCGACCCAGGCGGCGATGGCGAAGACGACATAGCCGGATTCCAGGGCGCCGTGGAAGACCATTTCCTTGGAAATGAAGCCGTTCAGGGGCCAGACGCCCGAAATGGCTAGGGCGCAGACGGTGAAGCCCGCCGCCGTCAGGGGCATTTCCCGGGCCAGGCCGCCGAGCTTCTTGAGCTCGGTCGTGCCGGTGCGGTGCTCGACCGAGCCCGCGCTCAGGAAGAGGCCGCATTTGTATATGGCGTTGTTGATCATGTGGAAGATCCCGCCGGCGATGCCGATCGGGATGGCCGTCCCGACGCCCAGGATCATGTAGCCGACCTGGCTGACCGCGTGGTAGGAGAGCAGGCGCTTGAGGTCCTTCTGGACGAGGGCCATCATGACCGCCAGGACGATCGTCGCCGCCCCGATGATCATGAGGAGGAGGGACAGGCCGCTCCCCTTCTCGAGCTTGAAGAGGTCGAGTGTGATCCTGGCCAGGAAGTAGATGCCCAGGAGCTTCTCAAGGGCGGCCGGCATGAAGGCCATGAAGGTGACCGGGGCGTCGACGCCGGCGTCCGGGATCCAGGTGTGGAAGGGCATGGCTCCGGCCTTGCCGATGGCGCCGACGATCATCATGATGAAGGCGAGGACGGCGATTCCCTCGGGCCTGATCGAGACGGCCGACATCTTCAGGGTGCCGGAGATGGACCAGATGATGCCGATCCCCAGGAGCATGCAGAAGTCGCAGAAGCCGCTGATGATGAAGGCCTTGACGGCGGTCCGGTTGGAGGTCCCCTTGCCGCCGATGGTGATCAGGCCGTACATCGTGACCAGAAGGCCTTCCCAGAAGAAGACAAGGGGCACGAAGTTGTCGGCCAGGACGGCGCCGTTGGCCATGGCCGCGGCCAGGAAGACGTACGCGTAATACTCCCGGACGCGCGGGTCGTCCTTCATCTTCACGGTCGAAAAGAGGACGATGAGGAAGAGGATGCCCGCGAGGGCGAGCAGGATGAAGCTCGAGAAGTGATAGAGCCTCAGATCGAAGTCGATGCCCATGCCGAGCCAGGGAACGCTCAGCTCCAGGTTCTTCACGAAGAAGAAGACGAACCCGTAGGCGAGCAGGACGGCCGCGCCGGCGGTCGCCAGGACCTCGCGGACGAGCTTGACGCGCGAAGGGAGG
>JALHVH010000395.1 GCA_022867105.1 Candidatus Aminicenantota bacterium | reverse complement strand
AGGGCCTGCTCGTGCCTTTCCTTTTCCTCGATCCTCCGGACGAAGAGGTCCTTGAGGACGGGGAACGTGTACTCCTCTCCGTCCAGCCAGCCGTATTCCTCGGTTTCGCCGGCCTTCAGATCGAGCTTGGGCAGGACGTCCCTGAGGATGAATTCGGCGACGTCGATGTTCTTCGGGCCGAACCACGGCAAGAGGAGGTAAAATCCCTTACCCTTGCGGATCAGGAGGGAGAACGGGTGACCGTCCTGGCTCTTGGCCAGGAACTCGAATCCGCCGTTTGACGTCGAACCCATGTCCCAGGACGGTTCCGCGACCGCGTCCTGGAAGAGCGTGTAGGCGTGCGTGATGAAGGGCTGGAACCTGTCGAAGATGAGCTTGTAAGGAGGCTTGGGCCTGAAGACCATGCCGTCGGTCGGGTTCGCTTCCTGGAGGTGGAGTTCCGGGTAGACCCCGATGATATTGGTCAGGTGGAAGAGGCTTCCCTTGCCAATGAAGCAGATGACCTTGCCGCCCCGCTCCACGACGGCGGCAACCTCATCGGACATCACCGCCTGGGCTTGCCCGTCCGGATCCTGCCGGTCCATCTGATAGAAGACCGTTTCGCAGTCGCCGGGCAGGACCAAGGACCCCAGGTCATCCGATCTTGGGCCGGTTGACCGTCGTTCGACGTCGAACTTTTCCCCGGCAAGCCGCTCACGGTCCTTTTCTTCGAAATCCAACAGCACGATCTTTCCCATGGCCCTCATCCTTCCATGCGAAAATGCGGGCCCCTCGGATACGTTTCCGGAGAGAAACACCCGCTCATCTACGGTGTTTATTCCATGGGAACGGCTGGACTGTAAATCACCCTTTGAGGTGAATCCCGGGATGATTTTCGAACCTTTCCGATCTGCGGGGGAGCTGGTAGCCCTGGGGGGACTCGAACCCACGACACATGGATTAGGAATCCATTCCGCGCTGATAATGATACTGGAACTTTAAGCGTGCAACCTTCGCCATTACCTTTTGGATCGAGACAGCCTATTTTCTTAGGATCTTTCATGGCCTTTCCGTCCAAGCTTGAGGCAGGCTTCACGGTCCGTGATGTTCGCGATAGGGACTTGGATTGATTTCGAATTATAATATAAACTTGAGAGTGTATAGGCCGCAAAGCGGCGGCAAAGAAAAACCAAACATAGGAATGCCCAGATGTCGAACAGGCTAGTTAAAAAAGCCCTAGACCTTAAGAAGCTTTTTCAATTATTGGGCTTGCTCCAGACGGTGGCTTTCTTAATGCGAAACGCACTCGGCCGATCTTTGATCTCGGTCAAGCTGAAGGGAATAAAAACTAGAGTCTGGATCCGGCCGAAACGTAGCGATATTTACGCACTTTCCCATATTTTTAGAAAAAGTGAATGTGATATTCCGTTTCCTTTTTCTCCAAGCTCTATAGTGGATGGAGGCGCCTACGCAGGATACTCCACAGTATTTTTTGCTAATAAATATCCTCAAGCACGTATCGTGGCCATTGAGCCGGATCGGAACAACTACGAACTGTTAATAAGGAACTGCCGATCATATAAAAAGATTGTCATTATCCGAGCAGGCCTTTGGAGTTCGGTGTCTGACTTGAGAATCGCCAATCCGCAGGCTGAAAGCTGGGCTTATAAATTGACAGAAGCGACGGCCGATGTTTCTGACCGAATTCCGGGTGTCACACTTAAAGAAATCATGGCACAGCATCGCTGGGAGCAGATCGATATCCTCAAGCTTGATATCGAGGGCTCCGAGAAGGTTTTGTTCTCATCCCGCTGCGAGGAATGGATCGATAACGTTAAGGTGATCATCATGGAACTGCACGGGGAGGATTGTGAGAGTGCGGTTATGAAAGGCTTAGGAGGACGGAAATTCCGCATGTCTCATCAAGGGGAAAAACTGATTCTGGTGAAAGACATGACATCGTTCATACCATGCCAAAGATGATTTCTGCTATCCTGGCGGTCACCCATCCCCACCCCCGCGCCCTCTTCGAAGCCCCGGCACAGATTGCAGGGCTAAGCAACCACCACGACTTTTAGTCGGCCGTTCATTTCGTCGCTCCGCGCCCGGGCCGTTTCCGCCACCCGAGCCTGGATCGCAGCTTCATGCGCTGTTCTTCCCGCATGAACGCCAGCTCGTCGCGGGGAACCTCGATCGGCTCGCCCCGCGCCCAAGCCCGGATATAGCCCGTCAGCAGGGCGAGTCCGGCGATCATATACGGCCGCTTGAACACACGCGCCGCCGCTCTCGCCAGTTCAAAGCTTAATTGCCCGCCCATGATATAATCGAACTGCCCCATTCGAAAACACACCGGCACCTTCTCTCGCAGCGTGTCCGCCGGCATCCCGTGATGGTAGGCACGAAGATCGGGAAAGCACCGCACCGTCCAGCCTTTCATCTTGGCTTTAGCCACCGCCACGCAGTCCGAGTGGCCGTAGGGCGCATACCCGCCGATCTCATCCAGACATCGCCGCCTGAAAAGCTGTACGGGCCCGCCCACGAAGTCCGGTTTGACGAAGCCCCTCGAACTAACCGTCCCGTCCTTGATGACGTTGTAGGCGCCGCCCCCCGCGATTCCAATCGCGGGATCCTTGAGACAGCGCTCGATGACCGTTTCGAAATACGTAGGGCCAAACGTGATGTCTGCGTCCAGATTGCCGAAGAAGGCATAGTCGAGGTTCTTCATGAGTTCCCTAGCGACCCCCATGGCCCGGGCTTGCGCCCGCGTCACCTTGTCCAGGCGTCGGGCGTTTTCTGGGTCCCGCTCTAGCCGAATGAACCGGACGAAGCTCCATCGGACCGCAGCCGCCTCCATGAGCGCATCGGTCCGGTCGGTGGATCCGTCGCTGACCAAGATCCAGCACAAAGGCAGGTGCGTCTGCGAGGTCACGGCGTCAATCACCGCGCCCAAGGTGTCTTCCTCGTTGTAGGCCACGGTCACCAGCACGTAGGACCGGTTGATTTCCGCTCCGCTCATGTCTTCACCGCCTAGAAAAACGCGTCGCTGCTATGCCCCTCCCGGACAGCTCGAAAGGCCACAGGGCGACGTACAGCCCGCCCCAGATCGCTTGGGTCAACCCCTGGACCTCGACGGCACCCTCGATCCGGCCCCGGTTGATCTTCGGCACAGGAATGAGCCACGCGGGCTCGAATCCGCACCGCTCGAAAAGGCGCGCGAGCCCTGGCCGCTGAAGAATTATAGGATTATTAACTATAGGTAACATGATGACGTGATGCACCTCCCGATGGGTGGCTATCTTGTGATAGATTCCCCATCAGAGAGAATCTTTTAAGGAGGTGCACAGATGAATTATGTCGGAATTGACCATCATCGTCAATACTCTCACATGACGTTGATGGATCAAGAGGGGCAGGTGCTTCGATCGGGCCGGGTTCCCAACCTTCGGTCCGAGATCGAGAAGTTCCTGGAAGGTGGGGAGGCGATGGAAGCCGTCATCGAGACTGGACGCTCGAGCACCACGATGGTGGATGTTTTATGAAGTGAAAGCCATCGCCAGGGCGAAGATCAAGACGGACAAACGGGACTCCGAGGTTCTGGCCCATCTTTTACGGATGAACATGATCCCGGAGGTGTATCGGCGCTCGACCGAGAACCGGCAAGCGCAGCGGGTCTTGCGGCAGAGGGCTTTTTATGTGAGCGCGATGACGGCGCTGAAGAATCGGGTCCATGCATTTCTTGCGCAGCAGAGAGAGGAGATCCGGGAGGGGGTGGCCCGGGAGACCAACATCTTTTCCGAAAAAGGACAGAAGGTGCTCTTGGGGCTGGATTTGGCGCCGAGAGAGAAGAAGCTGCTGGAGGCACTCCTAAAAACCTATCGCCACCTCGAGACGAGAATCGGGGAGTCGAAGGCCTATGTGGAGAAGCTCTATGAGGAAAGCCGGGAGGCTCAGTTCATCCGGACGATTCCCGGGTTTGGGAAATATTTATCGGTCCTGGTGGCAGTAGAGATCGCGGATCTCACCCGGTTCACCGATGCGGCTCATCTTCATGCCTATGCGGGGGTCATCCCCTCGATGCACAGCTCCGGCGATAAGACCCATTATGGGAAGATTATCAAAGCGGGAAATCGCTGGTTGCGTTGGGCGGCGGTGGAGGCGGTCTGGCCGGGGATCCGGGCGGATTTTGACCTGCGCTGCTTTTACGAACGGCTGGCCCGCGGCAAAGGCGCGAACAAGGCCAAAGTGGCCACGGCCAGGCGACTTCTGACGATCATCTACAAGGTTTGGAAAGAAGGACGGAATTACATTGCGTATCGGAGATAACTCGGCCGCCT
>JALHVH010000394.1 GCA_022867105.1 Candidatus Aminicenantota bacterium | reverse complement strand
CCTCGATGGCCTTGCCCCTGGATGTTTGCTTTGGATCGCTCTCTTCATCTTTCATGTGTTTCTCCTCAACGATCAAGATAACCCTACGATATCTCCATCTTTATTGATGCCCACCTTCTCGGCCGCCGGCGTTTTCGGCAGACCGGGCATGGTCATGATGTCGCCGCACAAGGCGACCACGAAGCCCGCTCCCGACCTGAGCGAGACGTCGGTCACGAGGAGCGTGAAATTCTTGGGCCGGCCCAGGAGTCGGGCGTTATCCGAGAGCGAGTATTGCGTCTTGGCGATGCACACCGGAAGCCGGCCGAACCCGTCGCCTTCCAGGCGCTCCAGCGCTCTCTTCGCCCTCATTTCCAGCCGGACGCCATCGGCCCCATAGATCCGCCCGGCCACGGTCTCGATCTTTTCCACGAGCGGCATCTCGAGCGGGTAAAGGAACCGGAAGCGGTTCTCGTCCTCCCCGATAGACGCGAGCACCTCGCGGGCCAGCGCTTCGCCGCCCTCCCCTCCCTTGCCGTGGACGTCGCTCAGGGCGAAACGGACCTTCTCTTTCCCGCAGAACGCCGTGACGGTCCCTATCTCGGACTCCGTGTCCGTGGGGAAGCGGTTGAGGGCCACGACAAAGGGCGTGCCGAAGGTCCTCAGGTTCTCGATGTGCTTGGCGAGGTTCTCCAGCCCCTTTTCCACGGCCGCGGCGTTCTCTTTGCCGATCTCCGAGGCCTTCGCCCCGCCGTGGAGCTTGAGGGCCCGGAGTGTCGCTACGAGGACGCAAGCCGCCGGCGCCGGGACCTGGCCCGTGCGGACGACGATGTCGAAGAATTTTTCCGCTCCCAGGTCCGAAGCGAACCCCGTTTCCGTGACCACGTAATCAGCCAGCGCGAGCCCCAGGCCGGTGGCGATGACGGAGTTCGTGCCGTGGGCGATGTTGGCGAACGGGCCGCCGTGGACCAGGGCGGGTGTCCCCTCCAGGGTCTGGACGAGGTTCGGATTGAGGGCGTCCTTGAGGAGGGCCGTCATGGCGCCGTCGGCCTTGATGTCCCTGGCGAACACGGTTTTGCCTTCGGGCGAAGAGCCGATCGCGATGCCCCCCAGCCGGGCCTTCAGGTCATCGAGGTCCCTGGCCAGACAGAAGATAGCCATGACCTCGGAAGCGGCGGTGATGTCGAAACCGGTTTCCCGGGCAACGCCCCTGAGGGGCACCCCGAGGCCGACGACGATATCGCGCAGGACGCGGTCATCCATGTCCATGACCCTCTTCCAGCTCACGGACCGCCCGTCAAGGACGCCGCAGGGGCCGTCAAAATGGAGCCTGTTGTCCACCATCGCCGCCAGCAGATTGTGAGCCGAAGTGATGGCATGAAAATCGCCCGTAAAGTGAAGGTTGATCTCATCGGAGGGCATGACCTGGGCGCGGCCGCCCCCGGTCGCTCCGCCCTTGAGCCCGAAGACGGGGCCCAGGGACGGCTCCCTCAGGGCGACGATGGCCCGCTTGCCCAAGCGCCTCAAAGCGTCCGCGAGGCCGATGGCCGTCGTGGTCTTGCCCTCTCCGGCCGCCGTGGGGGTCATGGCCGTGGCCATGATGAGCTTGCCCCTCCTTTCCGTCTGCCGCGGCATCTTTCCGACGAGGACCTTGGCTTTATATCGTCCGTAAGGTTCAAGGAACTCTTCGCCGATCCGGAGCTCCTTCGCGATCTCCTGAATGGGTTTGAGCGTGAAAGTCCGGGCGATCTCTTTATTGCTCGGCATTTTGTTCTTCCTGCCCAGAGTTTACCTTTTTTCGCCCTTCATCTCAAGCCGTTGAGGAACATCAGATTGTACTCCTCGATCAACCCCTGGTCGGCGAACGAAAAGTAGCGATTGCTGCCGATGATGATGTGGTCCAGGACCTTGATCTGCATGACGTGGGCGGCAAAGACCAGGTCACGGGTGATCTCCTTGTCACAGAATGACGGTTCCGGGTCTCCCGAGGGATGATTGTGGACGAAAATGAGGGACGAGGCCTCATAATGAAGGGCGTCCCTGATGACCTCCCGGGGATAGACGGCGCTGGAGTCCACGGTCCCTTCGAAAAGCGTCCTCTCCTCGAGGACCCGGTTCTTGGTGTCCATGAAGATGACCTTGAACTGCTCCTTCCGGAGTTCCCGCAGGGAATGGTAAAGGTAATCGAACACCTCCCGGGAGGAGTGGCAGACCGGCCGGCTCATCATCCTGTCCTTGAGGAAGCGCCGGGAGACCTCCTGGACGAGCTTCAGGCCGAAGACGTTGTGGGGCCCGATCCCCCGGATCCTCAGGAGGTCGCGGGGCGAAGCTTCCAGGACGCCGTGAAAACTCTGGAACTCCTTCAGCGCCTCTTTGGCCGATTCCTTGCAGTTGCGCCGGGGGGTGCCGAGCGTCAGGAGGAGCTCGATGATCTCATAGTCCAAGAACCCCATGAGCCCGCCCTGGAGGAACTTCTCCCGCAGCCGCCGGCGGTGCCCGCCGCCCGAAGGAGGGGTCATATCAGCGTCCTGCCGCCCGTTTTCCATCACAATACGAAGGACGATGGAAAAGGCCGAAATTTCTCTTATTCTTTATACATCGTATCGATCAGGCCCTTGTATTTCTGCTCGACGATGGACCGCCTCACCTTGAGCGTCGGGGTGATCTCGCCCGCTTCGATCTCGAAGTCACGGTCGAGAAGGACGATCTTCTTCACACGCTCGTAAGGGGCTAGGTTCGGAGTGCTCCGGTTCACTTCGGCCAACAGGAAGTCCCGGACGTCTTCCCGGCCGGCGAGCTCTCTCCGGCTGCTGAAGGGGATGTTCCCGGCCCGCGCGTAGGCCTCCAGCTTGTCGAAGTTCGGTACGATGATGGCCGAGATGAACTTGCGGTTCCCGCCGACGACGACCGCGTTCGCGATGTAAGGGTTCGTCTTCAGGAGATTCTCGATGGGCTGGGGGGCGACGTTCTTGCCGCCGGCCGTGATGATGAGGTCCTTTTTCCTGTCGGTGATGACCAGGAATCCCGCGTCGTCCAGGGTACCGATGTCCCCGGTGTGGAGCCAGCCGTCGACGAGGACCTCCCGCGTTTCGGCCTCCTTCTTATAGTACCCCTTCATCAGGTTGGGGCCGCGCGTCAGGATCTCTCCGTCCGGAGCGATCTTCACCTCGACGCCGGGGATGGGCCTGCCCACGGTCCCGAACTTGACGCCTTCGATCGTGTTGCAAGCGATGACCGGCGAGGTCTCGGTCAATCCGTATCCCTCGATGACGGTCAGTCCCGCCGCGTAAAAAAACTCGGCGATGTCCTTGGAAAGGGGGGCTCCCCCCGAGACGAAGAACCGGACCCGGCCGCCTGTCTTGGCCAGGATCTTGGAGAAGACGAGCTTCTGGGCCACCCCGTATCGGAACTTGAGCCACCCGGTCACCGGCTCCCCGCGGAGCTTCATCTGGCCTTGCTTCTTGCCGACCCTGACGGCCCAGAAGAAGATCTTCTTTTTAAGGGCCGGGCCCGCAAGGACCTGGTCGATGACCTTGGCGTAGATCTTGTCAAAGAGCCGCGGCACGCTGACCATGATGGTCGGCCGGGCCTCGACAAGGTTCTCCCCGACGGTCTCGATGCTTTCGGCATAGGCGATCGTGGCCCCGACGTAAAGGAACGCGAACGTGCACATCCTCTCCAGGACGTGGGAGAGAGGCAGGAAGGAAAGGATGACGTCCGTGTCCTTGAACTCGACGATGGCCCGGAGCGACTTGATGTTGTGGACGATGTTGGCATGGGTCAGCATGACGCCCTTGGGGACGCCCGTCGTCCCCGAAGTATAGATGATGGACGCCAGCTCGCCCGGATGGATCCCGAGGGCGGTCTTCTCGAAGTCGTCCCTTCCCCCCCCGGCTACGGCCTTCCCTTTGGCGATGATCCCGGCCAGCGTGAGGACCCCTTCCGGGGCCGTGTCTTCGAACAGGATGGCATGCGTGACCTTGGTCAGGTCCTTTCGGACCGATTCAACCTTATGCCAGAGCTCGCGCGTCGAGCAGACGACGACCTTGGCGTCCGAGTCGTTGATGATGTACTTGATCTGCTCCGGCATCAGGGTCGGGTAGATGGGGACCGTGGTCGCTCCCGCGCAAAGGGCGGCAAAGTCCGTCATCACCCAGTCGGGACAATTTTCGCTGAGAATGATGAGCTTGTCCCTCGGCTGAAGCCCCAGCGCCCTCAACCCAAGGGATAGGAACCGCACGCGGTCCCAAACGTCCCGGGAAGAAAGGGAAACGTACCTCCCCTCTTTTTTAAACATCAAGAGATTGTCTTTAGGATAGGACCGGATCGTATTGATAAAAAGCTGACTGATCGTTTCGACGGACATGCGCTCCTCCTAAAGGGATTCGGCCTTTATTCTAACGCCGGAACGGCCGGAATGCCAATCCCAAGATTGCCCTAAGATTGTCGATAGAACGTGTGTCGGAATTCCGGGACATGAACCGATTCTCTGGTATTAATACGAACGCAATAAAAAAAGTGCCCAATGTCTGAGCGGCACTGAGTGCCGTCCTCAAGCCCCCGTAGCGGAGAGGGGACCGAGCCCTATGAGGGCTATCTCGGCGACGCGCCCAAGACTCTGTTCATATTTCTTGCCACCCCCTACCCCCTCCGATAATCGGAGGGTGGCTCTGAAATCGTCCGCGTCGCCGACAGAGGTGCGACGGGGGGAACCGACGGGACTGGTTCCCCGGGGGCCGGGGGAGTGAGGGCGGCTTCAGGCCGCTTACGCGTGTTTTCTTTCGTGAGCCAGGAGCCACTCTTTACGCCAGAGTCCGCCGCCATAGCCGGTGAGGCTCCCGTCCGCCCCGACGACGCGGTGGCAGGGAACGATGATAGAGACCGGGTTCCTGTGGTTGGCGCCGCCGACGGCGCGCATCGCCTTCCCGTTTCCCAGGGCCCGGGCGATCGCCCCGTAGCTGGTCGTCTTCCCGAAGGGGACCTTGAGGAGCTCCCGCCAGACCGCTTTCTGGAAATCCGTCCCCCGGAGGTCGAGGGCGAGGGTGAACACCTTCCTCCGGCCGCGGAAGTATTCATCGATCTCGTTCAGGCATTCCGCGAGAACGGGCACGGCCCGTCCCGCGTGGGCCTTCGCGCCGTCCGCGAAATCCAAGGACAAGACCCCCCGATCCGTCCCCGCCACCTCGATGACGCCGATCGGAGACTTGTAATAGGCCAAGGCCGTCCCATCGGGCAGCCCCGCATTTCCGTCCGATTGCCTGGACCGTCCCGGCATTCCTGTCCCGCCTCAGGCTTCCTTCAGCCGGATGTAGACGTTGGTCCGGCCCTTGTCGTCCTGGAACTTCAGCTCGAAAAGATCGGAGTAGGACTTGATGAGCTGGGAAAGCTGTTTGTGGCCGTAGGTCCTGGGATCGAAGCCGGGATCGAGTTGCCGGAGGTAGAAGCCGATGGTGCTCAAGCTCGCCCAGCCGCCTTCTTCGACCGCCATGTCGAAGGCCCCCCTGAGGAGGGGGACCGGATCGAAGCTCTTCGGCTTTCCCTCTTCCTCATCCTCCCGCTCCTCCCGCCTTTCCGGCTCCTGCGCCCCGTCGGGCCGCCGGCCCTGGGACCGTTCCCTTCGCGGCCGCTTCTTGGGGACAAGGTTCTCCGTGTATATGAAGAGGTTGCAGGCGTTGACGAAGGCCTTAGGTGTGGTCTGCTTGCCGATGCCCATGACGAAGAATCCCATCTCGCGGATCCGCGTTGCCAGCCGCGTGTAATCGCTGTCGCTCGAAACGAGGCAGAACCCGTCAACAAGGTGGCCATGGAGGATGTCCATGGCGTCGATGATCATGGCGCTGTCCGTGGCGTTCTTGCCCACGGTATAGCGGAACTGCTGGATGGGCTGGATGGCATTTTCGTTGAGCGTGTGCTTCCAGCCCTGCATGTTGACGGTCGTCCAATCCCCATAGATCCGGCGGATGGTGACCAGGCCGTATTTACCGGCCTCGGTCAGGATCTTTCCGGTGAGCGATGGCTGGGCGTTGTCCCCGTCGATGAGCAGGGCGATCCTCTTACGCTTGACTTCTTCGAATATTTCGTTGGTCATTTTTATCCCTCTTCGGTATCTTAACCGTTCCCCGGAAATATTTCAAATTGCCGAGGGGAATTGCGAGCGGCCTGGAGCCGCCCTCAGCCCCCGACCCCCAGGGAACCAGTCCCGTCGGTTCCCCCCGTCGGATAAGCCGACGGGTCCCCCCCTCCGCTACGGGGGCTTAAGGGCGGTATCCAGCGCCGCCCAATAAGAATTTGACCCTTATTAATTCAATTACACGAAAAGAGATGGTTCCATAGGATTATATATTTTTAAACGATGACGCGGAATTCTGGTGAACCCCAGAATTCCGACCTGGGTCCTATCGGCAATTTTGGACTGCCCGGCAGGTTGTCATATCTCTCCGGCTGTGCTATTTATAGGTCCGGTCATGCCCGCAAAACAAAGGCCCTCTTCTGTTCATGCTGCCCGGCCCAAGGTCGGGCTCGTCCTCGGCAGCGGCGGGTCCCGCGGCATCGTCCACATTCCTATCCTCGAGTCCTTGCGTGATTTGGGAATTCCCGTCGATCTCATCGCCGGATCGAGCATCGGAGCCGTCATGGCCGGGATCTCCGCGGCCGAGACCCTGGAAAAGTTGAGGCTGGACCTCCGCTCCATGAAGAGGGACGATTTTCTGAAGCTTTTCGACCCGGCCCTGTCCTGCTCGGGTCTGTTCGCCGGCAGGAAGGCCATCAACGCTAAGAAGATAGAGCTCGTCGAAAAGGTCGGACGATCGCGTCCTGTCCTGAATTCGAGCCCGGTGAGGTGACCATGAACGGCAACATCCCGACCCTCTACGTCCACGGCAGGACGCTGCCCGAGGCCTGGGAAAAGGCGGTCCTGGCCTGCTGGAACCAGGGCGTCGCCGTCAAGACCGAGTACGATAAGCCCGGCGACCCCCCGAGCAGGGACTGCACCATCCTCTGGGTGGCGGAGGACCCTTTCGCCGAGCCCCGCATCCACCGCGCCTTTCCCGGCGGACTCGAGGACCTTGAGATCTACCGCCAGGAGGTCGTCGACGGCGTCCATGATCACTGGATCGCTCCCGAGGAGGGCAAGTGGACCTACACCTACCACAAGCGCCTGTTCGCTTATGAGATCGAGGGCGCAGCCATCGACCAGATCAACTATATCATCGAGAAGCTTTCCGGGGCCGGCCACTCCCGCCGGGCCCAGGCCATCACCTGGAACCCGAAGCTCGACCCGCCGACCTACGACCCGCCCTGCCTGCAGCGCGTCTGGTGCCGGGTCCTTCAGGACGAGGACGGCGGGGCGGTCCTCAACATGAACTGCCATTGGCGGTCGCGCGACGCCTACAAGGCCGCCTACATGAACGTCTTCGCCCTGACCGACCTCCAGCGCCTCATGGCCGCGCGGATCTCGGAAAGGACCGGTAAGCCCGTCCGCGTCGGCCGCTACGCCGACCTCGTCGACAGCTTCCACATCTACGGGTCCTACTTCAACGAATTCCAGGGTTTTTTAAAGATGGTGGAGAAAAGGTCCTTCGAGGAGCGCACCTGGCCCTCGAGCTACGCCGAACCCATGTTCGCGGAGGCCCGGGAACGCCTCAGGAAGGAAAAAGAGCAGGCCGTCTGAACCCTCCCCGGCCGAATCATCCATCCCCCTCCTTTATCGCCTCTTTCGGCGACGCCCGTTTCTCTTAAAATGACCACATATTGAACATATTATTCTATTATTATCCTATGTGTTTTATAACAAACATAATATAAAGTCATTATCTGCCAACATGTATAATATCAGAACACTATACGTTTTTCGAATAAGGGCCGCAAACTTCCGCTATATTATTTAATATCTATATCTTACAAGCCTCCCGCCTTCGTGGCACCGTTCTTGCTCTTAAAGGGGGTGTTATGAGCAAGAAGGAGAAAAAAATGAGCAGCAAGAAAATGGTCATCGCCCTCGCGATTGCAATCCTGATATCAGCCGGGTTCGCCGTCGCCGCCGAGGCCGAGTTCACGATCGTCAACACCGCCATCCTTTCCGCTTCCTCCTTTTCCCTCTCTGGGGTCCTCTCGTTGGAAGCGCCCGTCGCGGAAGCGCCAGCCGCGCAGAAGATCAACGTCGCCCCCCTGAGAGATTTCGGCGGTTTCGTCAGGGGCGAGAAGCTCGAAAGCGCCCTCTTCACATCCTCCCTGGTGGCCATGACGGCCTTGAACGTTGCCGATTATCTCTCCACCAGACAGGCCCTCAAGCTCCCCGGGCTTTATGAAGGCAATCCGATGATGAAGCCCTTCGTCAAGAGCCCGGTGGCGTTCGCAGCCGTCAAGGCGGGGATCACGGCCCTTTCCGTATGGGGGATGAACAAGATGTTCCGGAAGGGCAACAAGACCCAGGCGTGGGTCATGACCATGGCCTCCAACTTCCTCCTCTCCTACGTCGTGTCCAACAACATGAGGCTCATCCAGAAGGCAAGACTGAGGTAAGGCCGAGGTAGGGCGCGGGGCGCCCTCTCCATAGCGCACGGGGCCGGGCCGCCAAGCCCGGCCTCTTTTTTTTACCCTTCCCGGGTCTCTCCTTATAGTTTGGGCCGCCGGGCAAAAGGCCGGACTGGGGCCGAATCGGCCATCGATGCCGTGATCTGCGGGACCGAGGCT
>JALHVH010000393.1 GCA_022867105.1 Candidatus Aminicenantota bacterium | reverse complement strand
GATGGGGATATTCTTCCTCTGGATGTTCGGGGCCTCGAAGGAAATGTCCTCCATGACCTTCTCCATGACCGTGTGAAGCCTGCGGGCGCCGATGTTCTCCGTGTCCTCGTTGACCTTTTCCGCGATGGCGGCAATCTCGTCTATGGCCTCCGGAGAGAACTCGACCTCGACGCCCTCCGTGGCCATCAGGGCCTCATACTGCTTGATGAGGGCGTTCTCGGGCTCGGTCAGGATGCGGACGAAGTCCCCCTTGTTGAGGGGGGTGAGCTCGACACGGATCGGGAACCGGCCCTGGAGCTCCGGGATAAGGTCGGACGGCCTGGAAACGTGGAAGGCCCCCGCACCGATGAAGAGGATGTGGTCGGTCCGGACAAGGCCGAAGCGCGTGTTCACGGTCGTTCCTTCGATGATGGGCAGAAGGTCGCGCTGGACCCCTTCACGGCTGACCTCGGGTCCATGGCCCGTCTCGCGGCCGGCGATCTTGTCCACCTCGTCCAGGAAAATGATGCCGGAGTGCTCCACCTTTTCGACCGCCAGTCGGGACACCTGGTCCATGTCCACCAGGCGTTTCTCCTCATCTTCCAACAGGACCTCGCGGGCCTCCTTGATCTTCATCTTCCTCTTCTTGGTCTTTCCCCCCATGAACCCGGGGATGAGCTCCTGGATCTGGATCCCTATTTCCTCGACCCCGGAATTCGAAAGAATCTCGAACGGCGTCGCGTTCTTTTCCCTGACTTCGATCTCGACCGGTCTGTCCTCCAGGAACCTCGCCCGAAGCTGCTTCCGGAACTTTTCCCGGCTCTCCTGGCTCCCCCCGGCCTCCTCCTCGGTCATGGAGTCCTCACGCTTGCGAGGCGGCGGGAGGAGGAGGTCCAGGATCCTCTCCTCGACATTGCCCTTGGCTTTCTCCTCGATCTCCTCGATCTTCTCGGACTTGACCATGTCCACGGAGATGCGGACGAGGTCGCGGATCATGGATTCGACGTCCCGGCCGACGTAACCCACCTCGGTGAACTTGCTGGCCTCGATCTTGAGGAAGGGAGATGACGTGAGCTTCGCCAGGCGGCGGGAGATCTCGGTCTTCCCGACCCCGGTCGGGCCGATCATCAGGATGTTCTTGGGCGCGATCTCGTCGGCCAGCTCGGGGGGGAGTTTGCGCCGGCGATATCTGTTGCGGAGGGCGATAGCCACGGCCTTCTTGGCGGCCTTCTGGCCGATGATGAACTTGTCGAGCTCGGCGACGATCTCCTGGGGGGTGAGCTCGTCGTCCTTGGGGTCCGCCGGGGGGTTTTCCATCGATTCGGGCAGGCGGATGGCCATCTAGAGCTCCTCGACGGTGATGTGATCATTGGTGTACACGCAGATCTCGGAGCTTATCTTCATGGCCTCCAGAGCAACCTCCCTGGCCGAGAGGCCCGTGTGGCGGATGAGGGCCCTGGCCGCGGCCAGAGCGTAAGGCCCGCCGGACCCGATGGCGATGATGCCGTCGTCCGGCTCGACAACGTCCCCCGTCCCGGAGATGAGGAACGAGCTTTCCTTGTCGGCCACGACGAGCATGGCGTCAAGCTGCCGGAGGGCCTTGTCCATCCGCCAGTCCTTGGCCAGCTCGATGGCGGCCCTGGAGAGGTTTCCCCGGTACTCCTCGAGCTTGACCTCGAAGCGGGAGAAAAGAGCGAACGCGTCCGAAGTGGAGCCGGCGAACCCGGCCAGGACGACCCCCTTGTGCAGCCGTCGGATCTTCTGGGCGCTCTTCTTGAGGACGGTCTGGCCCATGGTGACCTGGCCGTCCCCAGCCAGGACGACGTCGCCCTGGTGGCGGACGCAGATCACGGTCGTCGAACGGATCATAGGGGCGCTTTCAGTTGGTTTTCTCATCGTGAATTCCATGATAACGGATAGCTCCGCGCAAGTAAAGCGGCCTCGGAACAGAACCCGCTTTCTCAGCGGCGTCCGGATGTGCTAGAATTGACGCTCGTAAAGGAGAAAGGATACGATGGCTTCGTTGACGCTGGTTGTGATGGCCGCCGGCATCGGCAGCCGCTACGGCGGGCTCAAGCAGATCGATCCCGTCGGCCCGAACGGCGAGATCGTCATCGATTATTCCATATACGACGCCCTTCGGGCCGGTTTCGACAAGGTCGTCTTCATCATCCGCCGGGAGATCGAGGATGCCTTCCGGCGCAAGGTCGGCCGGAACGTCGAGGGCCGGGTGGAAACGGCTTATGTGTTCCAGGAGCTCACTCCCTTGCCCGAAGGCTTCCTTCTTCCGCCGGAGAGAACCAAGCCGTGGGGAACGGGCCACGCCATTCTCCGCGCGAGGGACGAGGTCGCCACCCCGTTCGCGGCCATCAACGCCGACGATCACTACGGACGGACGGCCTTCGCATCGATGGCTGCATATATGCGGAAGGCGGCGGACACCCCGGAGTTCTATGATTATGCCATGGTCGGCTATATCCTCGAGAACACCCTCTCCGAACATGGCCACGTGACCCGGGGCGTCTGCGCGGCCGACCCTGAAGGACGCCTCGTCGACGTTTGCGAGCGCCGGAATGTCCAACGGTTCAAGGACGGTGTTAAATACACGGAGAACGGGCGGGATTGGATCGACATCCCCGCGAACAGCGTCGTTTCTATGAACATCTGGGGGTTCACCCCGAGCATCTTCGGCGAGCTCGATGCCCGCTTTCCGGTTTTTTTAAAGGCGAACAAGTCTTCGATCAGCAAGGCCGAATTCCTGATCCCGGAGGTCGTCGGGAACCTGGTTCGCGAGAAAAAGGCCAGGGTCAAAGTCCTTTCCAACAGCGAAAGCTGGTATGGGGTGACGTATCCCGAGGACCGGCCCCGCATTCAGGCGGCCCTGCGCAGGCTCATCGGGCAAGGGCATTATCCCGAAAACCTGTGGGGATCCTGAGAGGCGACGCCGCGGCTACTTAATCGCCTGCGTCGCCCGAAAACCATAATGCGGTGAGGGCCTTCGGGCAGGGCCGGCCGCGCCCTCAGCACACGATCCAACCGGAGCCTTGCCGCTGGTCGATAAGACTCGTGCCTCTCTATCCGGCTGAGGATCCGACGGCCCCCACGGCTCGTTGATCTTTCTTGACAAAATCAGGCTTCGCCGCTGGAAACATTTCTTTTCGTGTGATGTAAGACAAGGAAATGCTGCCGTCGCTCTCGGGTAAGAGCTGCCTAAACGCGCGTCCGGCGCTTGGCGCAACCGTTTGACCTTTTTTCACGTAATTGATATCCTGAGGACAAAATCCGGGAAATCTCCATGAAATGCCTTTCTTGTAGATACGATAACCCAGACGATACCCGCTTCTGCGGGAACTGCGGCTGGCCGCCCCTGGGGACTCCCGCCCCCGAAACCTTTTTCACCCGAGTCTACCAGCCCTTAATGGAGCTCCAACGCGGGACGACCTTCGCCGGCCGGTACGAGATCATCGAGGAGTTGGGCAAGGGCGGCATGGGGAGGGTTTACAAGGCTTACGACTCCAAGCACAAGAGCGAGCCTCCCCAGGACCCCAGGGAACTCAACAGCCAGGTTTCCGCGGCCATGAGCCAGATCATCCTTAAGTCCCTGGAGAAATCCAGGGAGGGGCGGTTCCAGACGGCGGAGGAGCTTCGCGACCGGCTGAATGCCCTGAAAAAGGGCCTCCCGACCAGGGAACGGGTGATCGTCAAAAAAAGACCGACGACGGCCCACGAAGTCACGATCAAGTTCGACGCGAAGAAGGTTCTCCGCCCCGTCTTGGCCGTCGGCCTCGTCGCGGCCGCCGCCCTGGTCATAAGGCGGACATTCCCGAAAAAGGACGTCGCTCCAACCGGCAGGCCGGCCTCTCATCAGCCGGGTCAGCCGGTCACCGTTCCCGGCGACGGCCGTTCCTACGAGACCTTTCCTTCCAAGGACGAGGCGGGCAGGTCATCCGTTACGTTCCTGGCGCCGTTTCTGAAGGAAGCGGCGAAATACATGGACCAGAAGGACTTCCAAAGCTGGCAGAAGGTCATGTCCGCCGTCAAGGACAAACTTCCGGACGAAGAACCTTTGGTCAAGATGTGGGATGATGTTCAGAAGAAGTTCGAGGAGGGGCAGCTGCAGCAAAAGGCGAAAGACGTCACCGTGGAAAGCGGCGGGGCACGGGATTAGGGAATGGGCCCCAGGATCCTCTTCGTTTGCCACGGCAACATCTGCCGCAGTCCCATGGCCGTCGGCATCGCCCGGAAACGGCTCGGCAACGGGGCGATCGCGGAGAGCGCCGGGATCGCGCCCTCAAGCGGCTGGGCCACGGAGGAAGCCGTCCTAGTCATGAAGGCCGTTTACGGAGTCGACATTTCCGGTCACCGACCGAGGAGCGTCGCCGACGTGGATCTCGCGCCCTTCGATTACGTCATCGCCCTGGACCTTTCTATATACACGCGCCTCAAAGAATCGAATCGGATCCCGGAAGAGAAGCTCTTCGGCTGGGACATCGAGGACCCGATCGGCATGGGCTACCAGATCTACAAGCAGACCGCCAATAAGATCGAGAAGCGGCTGGAACAGTTCCTGGAAAACCACGGCCTCGGCGTCTGATCTTTCGCGGCCGCCTTCGTCCTCACCCCTCGCGAGAGTCTGACGGCATGAGTCCGTTCGGTCGGTTCCGCATTAGTCCCAAGCCCTCTAGGACCTAGAATTTCAAGCCCATCCCGGCGGTGAACCTCGTTCCTCCGAGGTCGACTTTGTCTTCGTAAAACATCACCTTGAGCGGAACGGACCTCATCTCACCGGCCAGGAGAGGGCGCGTCGTTTCATCTCCCTGTTCATAGTGTAAAAGTCCCGGCCTGTCAAGGCGCTGGACTATCTGACGCTCTATGAATATTATCATCTCTGGAAGAAAAATCAGAAAACCCAGGTGTCACTAATGTCCGGACCCCATACAGGCGGTCGGGTCATAGGGACTCTCGAAAGGAGGATCTCCCATCATGCCCGAATTCGTTTATCAGGAGATGTT
>JALHVH010000392.1 GCA_022867105.1 Candidatus Aminicenantota bacterium | reverse complement strand
TTTAGGATTGAGCTCGAGTTTGTTGAAGGGCAGGCTTTCGGACAACTTGACCATGTCGGCCTGCTTCTCGAGGAGGAGCTTGAACCGGCGCCGGGCGTTGGCCGGCAGAAGCGTCCAGTCCTTCCAGTCGCCGTAACGGAGCCCGTTCTGGGCCCTCGCCTCCCGCGTCGCGACCGACGACCGGCTGTGGGCGAGGCGCGTGACCATCCGGACCATGACCGGGAACCCTAGCTCTTCGGAGATGTCGAAGGCCTGCCTGGTCATGTCGTAGACTTCCTGGTGGTCCGAGGGCTCGAAACAGAATATCTGGGCGAACTGGGCGTAGAAACGGCTGTCCTGCTCGTTCTGGGAGCTGTGCATGCCGGGGTCGTCGGCGCTCACCACGACCAGCCCGCCGTTGGCCCCGGTGATGGCCGAATTCATGAACGGGTCGGCGGCGACGTTGAGACCGACGTGCTTGAAGGAGACCATGGACCGCTTGCCGGCGAACGAGACGCCAAGGGCCTCCTCGTAGGCCGTTTTCTCGTTGACCGACCAGACGGCCGTGAACTTCCTGCCGCCTTCAGAGGCCCGGATCAGGTATTCCAGGATCTCCGAGGCCGGCGTCCCGGGATAGGAGTAGGCCGCCGAGAGCCCGGCATGGACCGCGCCCAAGGCGATGGCTTCATCGCCGAGAAGGATCTCGTTTGTCATGTCGCGTTGCTTCTCTTTCTTCGACGTTGTTCGCTGGCGATGAAACAATGGAAACCGCTGACGGATCGGAACATGGGCTGAGGGCTAAGGATACAATCCCGCCGGCGGATGTGTCAAGCGAACTTCCGGATCCCCGCCGACTAAACTTATCATTCCTATATAATTATGTTGTAATCTGTCTAATTTTGGATTAAGATGAAACCGAGTTCAGACACGATTGGTTCTGAGTCTTCAAATATTCAGATCAAGGAGGCAGGCATGATCAGGCTTTCGACCAAAGGACGCTACGGGACACGGCTCATGCTGAACCTCGCCCAAAGGTATCGAGACAGCGACACCCACCCCGTCATCCTCAAGGACATCTCCGATGAAGAGGAGATCTCGATCCGTTACCTCGAGCAGATCATCATCCCCCTCAAGATCAACAAGCTCGTCAAGAGCGTCCGCGGCGCCGGCGGCGGTTACTTCCTGGCCAGGAACCCCGCCCTGATCAACCTCCGGGAGATCCTGCACGCCCTCGAAGGCTCCTGTTGCCTCGTCGAGTGCGTCGAGGAGGAATTGGATTGCGATCGCCGCCCCTACTGCGCGACCTTTGACGTCTGGAAGGAAGCCACGATGCTCCTCAAGAATTACTTCGAGAGCATCACGCTCACGGACTTGGTCAAGATCGCCGACAAAAAGCAGCATAACCCCAAGGCCAAAATAGCAAAGTCCAAGGCCCATTGACCCAGGGGCCCAAGATGCTCGCCTCACGGGTGACCCGGACGCGCCGCCGGGAACGGTTCTTAAGATGAAATCCGTCTGGAGATTGTTCAGCTCCGTCAAGCTGGCCATCGTCCTTTTCATCATCCTCACCCTGGCCTCCATCCTCGGCACCCTCATCCCCCAACAGCGGACGCCGGCAGAATACCAAGCCCACTACGGGAGCCTCTCGCGCGTCATAGCCGGCATCGACCTCGACCGCCTCTACCAGTCGGCCTGGTTCATCGGCCTGCTCCTCCTCTTCGGCCTCAACCTCGTTGTCTGCAGCCTTGCGCGCCTGACGCCGAAGCTCC
>JALHVH010000391.1 GCA_022867105.1 Candidatus Aminicenantota bacterium | reverse complement strand
GATTCGTCCGCGGAAACATCATCTCCCTGCGGAGGTTCATCGAGCTTCTGTCCACGAATCCGGCCCGGCTTCTCCTCCTGACGAACAAGGGGAGGCTCACCGTCGGGGCTGATGCCGACATCACCCTCCTTGACCTCGGCGCGGAAATGGTCGTGGACAGGGACAAATTTGAATCCAAGAGCCGGAACAGCCCCTTTCACGGCTGGAAGCTCAAGGGAGCGGCCGTGATGACGGTCGTCGGAGGAAAGGTCGTCTTCCCTTTCCAGCCCGAGACCGGGGCGGCCGGCTGATCGGACGCTTGCGGGATGCCCATGAAGCTCGAAGACCTGGAAAAGAAGATCGGCCATGTGTTCAAGGACAAGGCGCTCTTGGAAAAGGCCCTGACCCACAGCTCCTATGCCTACGAGAGAGCGGCGGACAAGGTTGCGGACAACGAACTCCTGGAGTTTCTCGGCGACTCCGTTGTCGGCCTGGCCGCCGCGGACTTCTTTTATTCCGTTTACCCGAACCTGACGGAGGGCGAGCTGTCCAAGTTCAAGTCCACCGCCACCTCCACGCTCTCCCTCTCCGAACTCGCCAAGAAGCTAAAGCTGGACAAGGCCATTCTCCTGGGAAGGGGCGAAGAGAAAAGCGGCGGGCGGAAGAAAAAGACGATCCTGGCCGACGTCTTCGAGGCGGTTGTCGGGGCCGTCTACATCGACGGCGGGTTCGAAACGGTCAAAGCCTTCATCTCTCGACTGCTCTCCTCATCCTTCAAGCCCATCCGCCGGGACTTTTTCATCAACAACTACAAGTCGGCCCTGCAGGAGATGTTCCAGAAGTCTGACCTCCCCTCTCCTACCTATGAAACCCTCACCGAGAAGGGGCCCGCCCACAAGAAGACGTTCGTCGTCGAGGTGCGACTCGGAGACAGGTCCCTGGCCAAGGCCAAAGGCCTCTCCAGGAAGAGCGCCGAGCAGCAAGCGGCCCAGAAAGCGCTCAAGACGATCCTCGGCCGGAAGATGAAGGTCCTGACCCCGGAATCGTTCATCGTCGACAAGAAGCCATGACCGTTTGCGTCAAATGCAAGATCCGGATCGCCAAGCGCCCCTGTCCCGCCCTGGGGAGCTCTCTTTGCAACCTGTGCTGCGGCCTGCTCAGGGAAAAGGAGGTCCACTGTCCGGCCGCCTGTCCCTTCCTCGGCCGCCATAAGCCCTACCAGGAGAAAAAGGTCCTGGAAAAGAAATCCCCAGCTCCTTCGCGGAACCCCTTTGCTGAGGACGAAATCCTCAAGGACGAGAGACTGGCCTGGCTGGTCTTCCAGCTGGAAGCCCCCTTCCGGGTCTTCGCGGAGCGCTCCCCTTCCCTGACGGACAAAGACGTCATTCTGGCGCTGGAGTATGCCCAGGACAAGGTCGAAAAAGGGAAGAGCCTTATCATCCTGCCGGGAGAGGGCCTCAAGCCCAAGAACGCGCTGGGCGAAGCCGTCTATCAGGCCTCGGAGAACACGCGCTGGGAGGCCCCCATCATCCTGGCCTCCGGCCTCGAGGCCTACAAGAAAGACGAAAAGCTCCGGTGCCTGGACCGGGTCATCCGCACCGTCAAATATCTCGCCCGGGACAACCCGGGCGGGAGAGCCTACCTCACGAACCTCGCCGAACGCTTCGCCCGGATCAAAAGTCCATCTTAGGTTCGGTAATTGATGGCCGCGATGACGCCGGGCGTAAGATCGCTCCTGGTCAAGGCTTCGAAGAAATACGTGCCCGATGATCCAATCGGGATAAGAAACCCCGCCCCACGGGCTAAAAAGACGATAGACTCCCGCCCCCGTGATTTCGAAAGCTTAGAAATATTCCCCGCTCTCCTCGGCCGCCGTGTGCGCAACCTGCTCGAAGACATGGGACGGCGGAGGCTTAAATAGGTGTCGCCGTGATTGACGATGCCGCACGGCCGGAAGTATATTACCAGCGCGGTCAAGAGGAGGGATTCAGGACCCGGAGCGGCTTTTCCCCACGCCATAGAAAAAGGAAATTCCTTCTATGTTGTCCTTGGAGAACGACCCGCAGATTCACAGCTGCAGCGTGACCGTCGAATAAAATATTCGGTAACACACAACCAATTACCGAAATTCGGACTTTCAGAAAAATTCAACGACATTCGGGGGACGATGAGGAATCACAAAAACGGGTAATTCGGTAATGGCTTGTGTGTCACCGAGTTATTGGAATTATTGGCTGGCTCAGGAACCGGGCTGGTGCACTGCGCCCCTGGCTGCGGGCCGACGGATCCCTGTTTCCCCTAAAACTTCAACTTGGCCGAGATCCGGGCCTGGCGGGACTGCTGACGTCCCCAGACCGTGCTGAAGATCGGGACGTCCTCTTTGACATAGGAGATCGGGCTCTGGCTGTTGAGGAGATTGAAGACGTCCAGCCGGACCGCCAGCGCGGCGTCCTTGAGAAATCCTTTGACCGGGACCGCGAATGATTTCTCGAGCGACAGATCCAGGTAGCTGTGCGCCGGCGTCTTTCGCGTTCCGCGGCCCTCGGGGAAGGAATAATAACCGCCGAAGCCGGGGACGAAGCCCAGCTTCTCCCAATAATAGCCGGAAATATATTCGAACGCCGCCGAGCCCATGAGGCCGAACGGCCCGTTGAAGATCGCGTTCACCTTGAGGTCGTGGTCGACCATATAGGGCAGCTTTCCATACCAACCTTCATCGCCGATGCCCCGGCCGCCCAAACCGCCGAACATCCGGTCAATCTCCGCCTTCAAAGCCAACAGCTCCGGGAATGCCGGGATGGACATGTGTTTGCCGAAAAGCCCGACATAGTTCGTGCTGCCTTCTTCCTGGGACCAGGCGCCGGTTTCGGTCTGGCCGGGATTCGTTCCTTTGGCCAGTGCGTAGGAATAGGACGCGTTCAGGAAAAAGCCCCGGCCGATCTTTCCGTTGAGCTCAATCTCGAGGCCGTCATAGGATCGTCTTTTAAATTCGAAATTTTCATAGGAGAACTTATATCCCTGGGAGGACAAGGGATCAAAGAGCATCAGCGCTTCCAGGAGCTTCTTGGCTCTGGAATGGACGTAGCGGGCCTTGACGGCCCAGTCCCGGCCGATCCGGCGGTCGAACTCGATGAGGACGCGGGTCTGGAAATTGGGCGCGAGGTCTTCGCCGACGGCGAAGCGCTGCATCGGGAGTTCCCAGCTCTTGACCCAGTTCGAGGGATTATGGATCTCCGCGTCCGGGGGGTTGGCCGGCCCGGCCCAGACGAAATCGCGGTAGGTCAAGCTGCCCCCCGGATTGAAAAATCCCAGGGGCATGGTCGTGATGGGGTCCGAAAAGCGGCCCCAGGCGAGCTTGAAGATGTTCGCGCCGTCCCTGGTCAGGTCGGCGATCAAGGACAGCCGCGGGGAAAAGAAGTCGGAGAGGTCCCAGGCCCAGATCTTTTGGCCCTCCCCGTCCAGGCAGAGCTGGGTCTGGCTGCGGATGCCGGCCATCAGCGTGAACCGGTCCCAGCTCACCTTGTCCTTGAGATAGATCCCTATGCCTCTCGACGAGTTGTTGAAGGCGAAAAAACCGTACTCGCGCAGCGTGATCGGCGTCCCCGCGCCGCCCTTCCAGGTGTCGAAGAAATATTTGGTCCCGTTGTCGAAGCCGTCCCCGGGAAAGAGATCCTCGTCCCCTCCGCTGAACTCCGAACGGAAGTCTGAGGACATGTCGTAATATTCGAGCCCGAGGCCGATCTCGTGGCGGCCGAACGATTCACTCTCGAGATATTTGGTGAACTTGAAGCTGAAGTCCAGCCGCTTTTCGTTGTCCGCGACATTGCCGTAGGAACTGTGGATGTTCTGGGCCAAGTCGGCGATGAAGTACTGGGCCGGGCCCAGAAG
>JALHVH010000050.1 GCA_022867105.1 Candidatus Aminicenantota bacterium | reverse complement strand
GGATACCTGTTCCTCCTTAGCGACTTTCCGGAGCTGGGGGGAGAATGTCCCTTTCCTGGCCTTTTCCAATTGTGTCATGATCTCGGTCCCGAGGATAAAAATTCAGTATAGATGAGGGGTCTCACCCTGTCAAGGAAACGGCCGGGAGATCGGCCGGGGCCGTCCGGACCTTTCAGGTTTCAGGAAGGTCACGGGTTTCGCGCATGGATTGACTCTCCGTCCCATTGATGATTATAGTACGGTTGCATTCGCCCTTTTGTCCGGCAGGACCCTTGGAGAGAAAATGATATCCATCAAAGCGAAACTCGAGAACCTTTCCTTTCGTCATCATCTCATCAGGAGGACCGTCCACATCCGCAAAGGACGCTTTCGGGTCTTCGCCTGGCATCCGCTCAGGTGGCATCTGAAGGACGCTTGTCCTCTTTCCTGGATGCTCGACCGCATCGCTGCCGATGAGGTCTTCTATGATATCGGGGCCAACCGCGGGTATTATGCTTTAAGCGTCCTGTCCAACGTCCCGAAGGCAAGGATCTATGCGTTCGAACCCAATCCGATAGTCTTTCGAATGCTCGAAGACAACATCGCCTTGAACGGTCACCTGGGACAGGTCCAGGCGGTGCCATTCGCTTTGGGAGAGCGGTCCGGAACCTCAAAATTGTTCATATCGAAGTCGGATTCCGCCTCCTCCTTCAGCCTCTCGCATTCGGAAATATTCGGGAACGGGATCGAGAAGGCTCTGGAGGTAAGGATCCTCACGATTGACGGATTGGTCCATGGCGGGGATCTTCCCGTTCCCCGACACATGAAGATCGACACGGAAGGATTCGAAGTTCCGATCCTCAAGGGAGCCCAGGAGGTCCTGAGGAACCATACCCCGATCCTGTATTTAGAGATTCACTCTGAGGACGGCAGAACGGATAATGAAGAGGAGATCAGATCCATCCTGCGTCCGCACAACTATCAGATGGTCAAGGAAGGCCGGTTCCTCCTAGGCCTTCCCGAGCGTCCGCCCTGGTCTTAAAGGGATGTCCGGGAGGGCGCGTCCGGGTCCGGAGAGGGATCAGGACCGGCCGGCCATCGATCTGAATCGTTCCCACCGCTCCGTGAGGTCCTCCTCGAACAGGATCCGCTTGAGCTCGGCCAGGGGGATGTTCTGGGATACGTAATCCATGTATGATGCGAGGCTTTGCTTTTGCCCCAGCTCATGGAGACAGAGCGCTATGTAGATCGTGGACCGGAGGACCATGTCCTTGGTGACCTGGTTCTCCGAAGCCGGGCTGATGATCTTGTGGAACCCGTCGGTGGCCTTCCGAAATTCCCTCTGATAGAACCTTGCCTTGGCAAGGTGGAAAGTTGCGTCAATCTCCTCCGGATGCTTCTTGAGGAGGCCGGTCATGATTCCGACGAGCTTCTTGTAGGCTCTCTGCTCGAAGTATAGCGAACCTAAATCGTACCGGATGGCCGGGTCATCCGGAGAAGCCTTCAGCCGGGCTTCAAGCTCCCTGACCCTGGACGGATCGACCGGAGGCCTTGTTTTTTGCGCAGGAGGTTCCACGGAGGCTTTCTCCCAGATGACCCCTGTTCGTTCCTCAGGCGCGCCGGGTGTTATCTCAAAGTCCTCAACCAGCCGTTCGTAGCCGTTCAAGGCGGTTTTGTCCAGTCCAAGAGACCCAGGGCCCTCCTTTCCTACGAGCCCGGCCGCCCGCACCAGAAACTGGCGGCTCTTGTCCCTGTTCTTCAGGGTGTTGTGGCTCAGGGCGAGATAAACACAGGCTTTTGCCGACCGAACCCGGTCGGTCGACAGTCCGAAAACGGCGACCTCCAGGTCCTTGACGGCTTTGGCGTGGTCGCCGGCGACGAACGCGGCCTCGCCGTCCTCGAACATCCTGAGGTAGAAGGGATCTATCGCCTGGGAGGCCCGGAGCCCCGTTCCGATGAGGATGAGGGCCGCCAAGGCGGCGGCGACACCGGGAAGATTTCCGATCCTCTTGACATGTTTGGGATTCATGAAGATACCCTTGTTCCGGGTCTTTTATATCCCGAATCCCCGTTGTTTGTCAAAGTCCGTGAACCCCCGGGAAAACGTGTGCGGCCCGGCCCGTTCGGCCCCTCCCCTCTATGGGTGAGGGGCGAGGGAGAAATTTCACCCCGGGATTCATCCCCCCGGACGATTGCGGCCCCTTGGGAAGGGAGAATATGATTCGCCCGGAAAACGAAGATGACAAACCCGTCGATTTCGCGCCCGGCTTCGGATATAATCAGAGGCACTGGGCTTATCGTCTTCGCAAAAGCTTAGTATTTCTTCACAATTGATATAGACGGATTTTGCCAATGGCGGTAGCCTGAAAAAAATCCGTCCGGACTCGCCCGATACCATTCCTATGATGAACCCGATCCCGATATCGCCGGAACGGCCCGCGGCCCGATACGCCAGGGTTGGAGGGGATCTTGTCGCCCGGAACGCCGTCCACAACATGATCGGTTTGGGGCTTCCCTTGATCGTCGGGCTCCTGACGATTCCGATCATCGTCCGATCGCTCGGGACCCAGCGTTTCGGGATCCTCTCCTTAATCTGGGTCGTCTTTGGCTATTTCGGGTTCCTCGATCTTGGTTTGGGAAGGGCGACCACGAAATTTGCCGCGGAGGCCCTCGGCAGGGGGGAGATCGAGAATATCCCTAAGTTCCTTTGGATGACCGTGTCCTTCCAGGTCGTCGTGGGCCTCGTCGGAGCCCTTCTGTTGGCCGTGTCCACCCCCCTGCTCGTCGAGCGCATCCTAAACATCCCGCCGGCCTTTGTCGACGAAGCTAGGACGACCTTCTATTGGATCGCCTGGGCCATCCCCCTGACGATCCTTTCGACGTCCTTCCGGGGGATCCTCGAGGCGGCCCAGAGGTTCGATCTCGTCAACGCCGTCAAGATCCCGGCAAGCGCCGCCTTCTACCTTTTTCCCCTGATCGGGATCCTCCTCGGATTCAACCTCCCCGGGATCGTGGCGCTCCTCGTCCTTTCAAGGCTCCTGTCCCTGTTGGGCTGGGCTGTCCTTTCCGGGAGGGTATTCCCCGTTCTGAAGAAGGGGATCGTCTTCCAGAAGGACGCTCTCCGTCCCCTCTTGAGCTTCGGCGGATGGGTGACGCTCTCGGCCGTCATCTGGCCGATCCTGTCTTCCATCGACCGGTTCTTCATCGGCGCCCGGATGACGATCGAATCCGTATCCTTCTATTCGGCCCCCTACGAGGTCGTGATGCGCCTGGGGATCATCCCCGGGAGCCTGGCGCTGACACTGTTCCCGGCCTTCAGCACCCTTGGCGGCAGCGGGGAGTTCGAGAAGACCAAGACCCTCTACGGCCGCTCCATCAAGTTCCTCCTGGTCATGAGCGGCCTCGTCGTAGTCCCCCTGTTCCTTTTCGCCGGACCCGTCCTGCGGATCTGGCTCGGCGTGAAGTTCGCCGAGCAGAGCACGGTAGTCTTTCAGGTCCTGCTGATCGGGTTCCTCGGCAATTCCTTGTCCTCAGTGCCCTACGGCCTTCTTCAGGGGATCGGCCGGGCCGATCTCCCGACCAAGGTCCAGCTCGCGGAATTGGTGATTTACCTGCCCCTTCTCTGGATGATGATCCGCTGGCTGGGGATCGCGGGAGCGGCGCTGGCCTGGACGCTCAGGGTCGTGGCCGAAATGCTGGTGCTTTTCCTCCTGGCGAGAAAGGCCGGAAAAATGGAAGCGTCCGCCGGGATGGCCGACGGCCTGATCCGGGCGTCGGCCGTCGTCCTCGGCTTCGCCGCCGCGGGCTATTTCGTCTCCCGATGGACTTCGCAACTTGTCTGGCCGGCGGTCCTGTGCGCGGGTTTCCTGTGCGCCCTCGGGTTCTACGTCCTCGACCCGGACGACAGGGCCTGGGTTTCCATTCGAGCCCGCGCCCTGCTGTCGAACCGGGGCCGCGTGCTCTAGAGGAGGGTTGAATGACTCCGCGGTCGCTTCCCAAGGTCGCCCTGGTCCATCCCTATCTCTGGTGGGGGGGGTCGGAGGCCTGCGCACTCTGGGCCGTGGAGGCCCTGAAAAAGGATCATGATGTCACGTTGATCACCGGAGGCGGGGGCCGGCTGGAGGAAAAAAATTCCCATTACGGGACGGAGATCCGCCGGGGCGAGGTCACCATCGTCGAAGTCCCCTTCCCCCGGGTCTTCGGGAAGATCGGGCACTTTTTCGCTTTGAGGGACTATCGGCTGGCTCGATATTGCCGGCGGAACGCCGATCGGTACGATGTCATGTTCTCGATCTACAATCCCATGGATTTCGGGACAAGGGGGATCCAGTACATCCTCGATCCGAACTTCACGTCGAAATGGCTCAAGCTTTGCGCCGGGGATCCCCCCGGTGTGAAGGGCGCCTTCTACGGGGATTCCCTCCTTAGGAAGCTTTATCTGGGATTGGCCGACCGGCTCTCCGGGCGCACGGCCGAGGGGATTCGGAAGAACCTGACGGTCGCGGATTCCGACTGGACCGCCAGGGCCACCCGCGAGGTGCTCGGCATCGCCGCGGCTACCCTTTATCCGCCCGTGCCCTGGGACTATCCCCATCAGGACTGGTCCGGGAGAGAGGACGGATTCATCTGCCTGGGACGGATCAATTTCGAGAAGCGGCTCGAGGACATCATCGCTGTTCTATCGACGGTCCGGGCTAAGGGCCGGAAGATCCACCTGCACGTCCTCGGCGCCGTCGGCGACAGGAAGTATCTGAGGAATCTGGGTTCTGTCCTGGACAAGAACGCGGACTGGGTCTTCCTTGAAGGACGGGTGACGAACCGAAGGAAGGCGGAATTGCTGAGCTCCCATAAATACGGGATTCACGGCCGGGCCAACGAGCCCTTCGGCATCGCCGTCGCCGAGATGGTCAAGGCCGGCTGCGTCGTCTGGGTCCCGGCGGGCGGCGGTCAGACCGAGATCGTCGGGCACGAGGGCCTGATCTACTCGGGACGGGACGATGCCGTCGCAAAGATCGTACAGGTCATAGAGAACGGGCAGGCTCAGGTCGATCTGCGCGAGCATCTCGGGAAAAGGGCGGAGATGTTTTCCGTGGATCGGTACATGAGCGAGATCCGGGCCGTCGTCTCCGGCTTCCTGGGAAGCCGGATGCCGGAAAGGGACGGCTCGGGAGAGGACTGAACCGTGTCGCAACCAGACCTCGTTTCCGTGATCGTTCCGGCCTATAATGTCGAGCCCTTCATCGGTCAGGCGGTCGAGTCCGTTCTCCGGCAGACCTATCGGGAATTCGAGCTCCTCATCGTCGACGACGGATCGACGGATGGGACGGCCGGAGAACTCCGGAAATTCCGGGATCCCCGCCTCCGGGTCCTGACGCACGCGGTAAACAAGGGCATATGCGAAGCCCGGAACACCGGGCTCCGGGCCGCCCGGGGGACATGGGTCGCCCCCCTCGACGGCGACGACGCATGGGACGTCGGGAGGCTGACGAGGCTGACCGACGAAGCGCGCCGCCATCCCCGGGCCTTCATCGGTAGCAATGTTCTCTTCTGTTTTTCCGGTCCCCGGAACGAGATGGTCCCCTGGAAAACGCTCTTTGAGGACCGGGGATGGGACCCGGGGCCAATCACTCGTCTGTCGGCCCGCGATCTCGTCCGCTATGGACTCGACGTGAAGCCCCTCTTCCCCCTGGAGATCGTCCGGAGCGAAGGATTGTCTTTTTCGCAGGAATACTGGGGTCACGAATGGCTCGTCTTCCTGCTTCAGCTCATCGGGCTGGGCCTGGAGTTCGTCCTCGTCGACGATCCCTCGTATCATTATCGTCTGCGCCCCGGATCGGACAGCGTGAGCCATTCGACGATTCGCAACCAGTTGAAGGGCTCGACCTTCCTGGAGCGACTCCCGTGGCTGGATGACGAGACTCGGTCCCTCCTCCATGACCAGACGCGGGCGACCCGGCACCGCCTCCTGACGACGGCCCTCCTGGAACGACGTTGGGGAACGGCGGTCCACCAGGCCGTCTGCGATCCCGGCAGCGTGGGCTATCTCTTGACGAGGGTGCGCCCCTGGCTGCGGAGGAAACGGGCGGCTTCGGACCTTACCGGGGAGAAGACGAGTCCTCACTGAACGCCGGAACGTTCCTATGTTCTCGAACGCCCCGAAGATTTCTTTGGTCGTCGCCACACGCGATCGGGCGCGGGAAGTCTGGAGTCTGCTCGCCAGTCTCGCGGAACAGACCCGTCCGCCCGAACGGATCGTCGTCGTCGACGGCGGGGCCCTTCCCGCAGCCGGCGTCATCGCCGAATTCCCGTCCTTGGGCCTCCTGTACATTAAGAGCCCGGTTGCTTCCGCGGCCGGCCAGAGGAACCTGGGCATCGACGCCGTCGGCGATTCCTCCGACCTCATCGCGTTCGCCGATGACGCCGTCGTGTTCGAAAGGGACGTGTTCCAGGCCATGGGGGACTTCTGGCGGCACGCTCCCGAGGATCTGGGAGGCGCGGGATTCAACATGATGAACCATCCCCGGCTGGCCCTCCGTTCCCTGAAACGCCTCCCTCCGGTCCGGAAGCTCCATCTCTACAGCCCGGAACCGGGAGCGGTCCTGCGCTCGGGATCCAGACCCTCATCGGGCGGGTTCCGACGGATCGGAGGGTGGAATGGCTTCCGACGACCGCCGCAACCGGGAAACGCAAGCGAGAATGCCCCGCAAGTATCAGGACAAGATCCCGTATTATCCCGTGAACGGGATTGCTGTGGGGGAGATCGTGATGGCCGGCTGCATCGTCTGGGTTCCGGATAGAGGGAGACAGACCGAGAACGTCAACTATGAGGGTCTGACCTTTGTGCGTTCTAATAACGTCGCCGGCAAGATCGTAAAGGTCCTGCAAGACTCGAACCTTCAATCGACCCTTCAGCGACATCTTCGAGAGCAGCCCCGGGGATTCTCTTTGAATAGCTTCCTGAACGGCATCCAAGCGGTCGCCGCTCAATTCCTAGAAGAAAATGGAAAACCCGCTTTTTAATCTCTCCTTGGTCGTGGCGACCAGGAACAGGCTTCCCGAGCTTCGAAGAATGCTCAGAAGCCTTGAATCCCAAAGCATCCATCTCCGCGAGATCATCGTCGTCGACGGGAGCGATAACCCTATCGAAGGCGATCTTGAAAAATTCGGGAATCTGCCCATCCGATATGTCCGCTGCTTTCCTCCTTCCGCGGCGAAGCAGAGAAACGAGGGCATTAAAAAAGTGAGCTCTAATCCGGAGTTCATCGGCTTTCTTGACGATGACATCGTCCTCGAACCTGAAGCCATGGCGGCCATGAGGGAGTTCTGGCTGTCGTCATCCGACGAGATTGGCGGTGCAGCCTTCAATTTGTTAAATCATCCCAAGCCCTATGCGCCGAAGCTGAAATCATCGCGGGCGGCAGAGAGATTGGGCTTGTATAGTCGAACAGGAGGAAAAGTCCTTCCCTCGGGGTTTCATACGATGATCGGCTGTGTCCAAGTATCGACTCAAGTCGAATGGCTTACGACGGGAGCGGTCATTTGGAGAAGGGGAGTCCTCGAAGGGTTCCGCTTTGACGAATGGTTCCGGGATTATAGCTATTTGGAGGATCTGGATTTCAGCCTACAGGTCAATAAGAGGTATCAACTATGGGTTGTCGGAGAGGCCGGATACTTTCACTACCCGGGGCGGGCGGGAAGAGGAAATGATTTTCAGTTCGGCCGGAGGGAAGTCCTTAACAGGGTTTACTTGGTTAAAAAACATAAAGCTCTTTCTTTGCGGAAATGTAAGCTTGCCCTAATATTAAGGCTCGCGATCAACCTGAGCTTGACCGTGAAGAGGCCTTGCTTGGAGCGCCTCGATCATACGCCCGGGAGCATGGAAGGGAACATCCATTATTGGAGGCGGGCTCTTGGAAACACTGTGGGGCTGATGCAAACGATGTTCCATTCATAATGCCGAACACCCGGCGCGATCGACGTGCCTAACAAGGATGGAGAGGGCCGATATGCGATTCTTGCAGCTCATTAGATGGCTGACCTATCGAAAATCCCTCATTCAGGCGGCTCGATTCTTTCATCTCCAGGGGGCTTTGGAATCGGTGTATAACCGCCTGATGCGGCCCCGGAGCGGGGTCTCCGCGATCTCCGTAGAAGACGTGGAGGCTAAATTCCATGTCGATCAGCCAGGAGAGCTGAGGATCGTCGAGGTCATCGGGTCCTCCCGGGGCGGAGAACATCGGTTGATCGAGCTTCTCTTCCGGGTCAGCCGTCCCGG
>JALHVH010000390.1 GCA_022867105.1 Candidatus Aminicenantota bacterium | reverse complement strand
TGCTCAAGATGCTCAAGGCCCGGAACCCGAAGGCGCGCATCATCATGGTGACGGGTTATCCGACGATGAGGAACACGCTCCAGGCCATGCAGCTCGGGGCGACGGATTTCCTGCCCAAACCTTTTCTCCCGACGACGCTCCGCAACCTCGTCGCCGCGGCCCTCGAGGCCGGAGACGACAAACCGGAGGAGTCAGGCGCCGCGGGTTAGAGCTTCGCGCAGCTTGGCCCCGATGTCGGCCGGGCTGACGGCGACCCAAACGCCGGCCGCCCGGAGGGCGTCCATCTTCTCCTGGGCCGTTCCCTTGCCGCCTGCGATGATCGCCCCGGCGTGACCCATCCGCCGCCCCGGCGGGGCGGTCTGGCCGGCAATGAAGCCGACGACGGGCTTGGGGAAGGACACCTTGATGTAGGCCGCGGCCTCGTCCTCGGCCGTGCCGCCGATCTCGCCGATCAGGATCACGGCTTCGGTCCCGGGGTCCTTCTTGAAGAGCTCCAGGAGCTCGATGTACTTGAGCCCGACGACCGGGTCGCCGCCGATGCCGACGGCCGTCGACTGACCGTAGCCCTGCCGCGAGACCTGTTGGACGGCCTCGTAGGTCAGGGTCCCGGACCGGGAAATGATCCCGATCGTGCCCGCTTTGTGAATGGGACCGGGCATGATTCCGATCTTCGCCTTGCCGGGCGAGATGATGCCCGGCGTATTTGGGCCGATCAGGGCGACCGGCTTGCCGCGGAGGTACGTCTTGACCTTCAGCATGTCGAAGGTCGGCAGGCCTTCCGTGATGCAGACCACCAGCCTGAGGCCCGCGTCGGCGCATTCCATGATGGCGTCGGCCGCGGCGAAGGGCGGCACGAAGATCGCCGCCGCGTCGGCCCCCTCGGAGGCCGCGGCCTCGGCCACGGTGTTGAAGACGGGGACGCCGAGGTGCTTGGTCCCGCCCTTACCGGGCGTCATGCCGGCCACGACCTTCGTGCCGTATTCGATCATCTTTTGGGCGTGGAACGTGCCTTCGCTGCCGGTGATCCCCAGGACAACGACCTGCGTTTTTTCATCGAGGAGAATGCTCATGGGAGGCTCCTTTGGCTCGGCTCACTTCACCAGCCCGACGATGCGCTCGGCGGCTTCCTTCATGCCGTCCGCCGAGGAGAAGGCCAAGCCCGACTCGGCCAGGATTTTCTTTCCCAGGTCCACGTTCGTCCCCTCGAGCCGGATGACGACCGGGATCTTCGTCCCCAGCGCCCTGGCGGCCTTGACGACGCCGCTGGCGATCATGTCGCAGCGGACGATGCCCCCGAAGATGTTGATCAGGGCCCCCTTGACGTCGGGGTCGCTGACCAGGATCCTGAAGGCGTTGGTGATGGCCTCTTCCGTGACGCCGCCGCCGACGTCGAGGAAGTTGGCCGGCATGCCCCCGGCGTACTTGATGATGTCCATCGTCGCCATGGCCAGGCCGGCGCCGTTGACCATGCAGCCGACGTTGCCGTCGAGCTTGATGTAGTTGAGGTTGTACTTCGAGGCCTCGACTTCGAGAGGCGATTCCTCGTCGAGGTCGCGCATCGCCTGGATATCGGGATGGCGGCCGAGGGCGTTGTCGTCGAAGTTCATCTTCGCATCCAGGGCCAGGACGTCGCCCTGCTTGGTCACGAGGAGGGGATTGATCTCGGCCAGGGAGGCGTCCGTCCCTTCGAACGCCTTGTACAAGCCGGCGATGAATTTCTGGCCTTGTTTGAAGGCCTCACCCTCGAGGCCGAGCCTGAAGGCCAGCTTCCGGGCCTGGAAGGCCAGAAGGCCGACCGCCGGGTCCACGTATTCCTTAAAGATGAGGTCGGGTTTCTCGGCCGCGACCTTCTCGATTTCGACGCCCCCCTCGGTCGAAGCCATGACGACCACCGCCTCACGGACCCTGTCGATGACGATGCCGAGGTAGAGCTCGCGGGCGATATCCAGGGCCTCTTCGACGAGGACGCGCTTGACCCGCTTCCCTTCGGGGCCGGTCTGGTGGGTCACGAGCTGCATGCCGATCATCTTGGCCGCCAGGGCCTCGGCCTCGGCGGGCGTCGCCGCGAGCTTGACGCCGCCGCCCTTGCCCCGGCCGCCGGCGTGGATCTGGGCCTTGACGACGACGCGCGGACCGATCCGTTCGGCGATCGCCCGGGCCGCCACCGGCGTTTCGGCGACTTCGCCGCGTGGAACGCGGACGCCGAACTTGGCCAGGATCTGCTTGGCCTGGTACTCATGGATCTTCATCTCTGTCTCCCTTTTCTCGCCTATGAAAATGCCCGGCGCTCCGGGCCCATCCCTTATAACAAAGGCCTTCCTGGATGTCAAACATCCCGCGGCCACGCGCCGAATCCTCCCGATCGTCGCTGAAAAGCTTGACAGTCCCCAAAGAAAAAGACTATAGTAACTATCTTTGGAAACGACAACGCGCCTTATTATTGAATGAGTATTTATCGCCGGCCAAACAGAATCTTCCCGACGGTTTTCATCGGCGTGGATTTTTCCAGGTCAATCGCTCTCATCCCATTCCATCATCCGCGGGCGGGGCGCCGGCCCGGCCCGAAAGGACCCCGGTCCTTATCCTTCCCTGAAAGAATCACCCATGCCTAAGCCCAAATTCGCGGTCTACTGGGCAGCCAGCTGCGGAGGGTGCGAAATCGCCTTCCTCGACATCCGGGAAAAAATCCTGGACTTCGACGCCGCGGCGGACCTGGTCTTCTGTCCGTGCCTCATGGACACCAAGTACAAAGACATCGAGGCCATGGCCGATGGCGAGATCGACGTCACCCTGTTCAACGGGGGCATCCGCAACGAGGAAAACCTCCACATCGCCAAACTCCTTCGGCAGAAGTCCAAGGTCCTGGTCGCCTTCGGCTCCTGCGCCACCGAGGGCTGCATTCCGGGTCTGGCCAACCTCACGACCAAGGAAGAGATTCTCGATTACGTCTACCGTCAATCCCCCTCCGTCGAGGCCGGCAACTCCGTCCTTCCCCAGACGGTCACGGAAACCCCGGCCGGCCGGTTGACCCTTCCGGACATGTTCGAAGTCCTGAGACCCCTGGACCAGGTCGTCGACGTCGACTACCGCATGCCCGGCTGTCCGCCGGTGGCCGAACAGATCTGGGCGGTCGCCGAAGCCGCGCTGACGGGGAAACTGCCGCCCAAAGGGTCCCTGGTGGGGGTCAACCCCAAGACGGTCTGCGACGAATGCAAACGGACCAAGGAAGAAAAGAAGGTCAAGGCGTTCCGCCGCCCCCACCTCGTCGACCCCCGGGACAACGATCCCGTCAAGTGTCTCTTGGAGCAGGGGATCATCTGCAACGGTCCCGCCGTCCACGCGGGCTGCGGGGCCCTTTGCCCCCAGGTCAACCTGGGCTGCCGCGGCTGTTACGGCCCGGCCGACGGCATCCAGGACGTCGGGGCCAAACTCGCCGGGTCGATCGCCTCGATCATCGATAGCAACGACCCCGCCGAGATCCAGGCGGCCGTCGATCAGATCGTCGACCCGGTCGGCACGTTCTACCGCTTCGGTCTGGCCGGATCGCTCGTGGGGAGGCGCGTGAGATGAAAACGATCACCATCGATCCCATCACCCGGCTCGAAGGCCACGGCAAGATCTCCATCTTCCTCGACGACGAAGGCAACGTCGCCGACGCCTATCTCCAGATTCCCGAACTCCGCGGTTTCGAGAAGTTCTGCGTCGGCCGTCCCGTCGAGGAGATGCCCCGGATCACGACGCGCATCTGCGGCGTCTGCCCGGAAGCGCACATGATGGCCTCGGCCAAGACGTGCGACGCGGTCTATCACGTCGACCTTCCCCGCACGGCCAAGCTCCTGCGGGAGCTTCTCTACGTCATCTTCTACGTCACCGACCACTCGACCCATTTCTACGCCCTGGGCGGGCCGGATTTCGTCATGGGGCCGGACGCCCCGGCGGCCCAGCGCAACATCCTGGGCGTCATCCACAAGGTGGGCGTCGAGATCGGCCGCAAGGTCATCGAGATGCGGGGCGCCTGCCACGAGCTCATCAAGATGATGGCCGGCAAATCGGTCCATCCCATCGGGGCCCTCCCCGGGGGGATGAGCAAGGGGATGAACCGCGAGGAGCGCGACAAAGTCCTCAAGACCGGGCAGGACGCGGTCGAGTTCGCCAAGTTCACCATCGGCCTGTTCAACCAGATCGTCCTGGGCAACAAGGCCTACGTCGACCTGATCCTGAGCGACGGCTTCACCCACCACACCTACAACATGGGCCTGGTCGACGAACGGAACCACGTCAATTTCTACGACGGCGACATCCGCGTCACGGCCCCCGACGGGGGGGAGCTGGCCAAGTTCAAACCGGCCGATTACCTCCAGCATCTCGTCGAACATGTCGAGCCCTGGTCCTATCTCAAGTTCCCCATCCTCCGGAAGGTCGGCTGGAAGGGCCTCGTCGACGGCCCGGGGAGCGGCATCTACAAGGCGACACCGCTCTCGCGCCTCAACGTCTCCGATGGCATGGCCACACCCCTGGCCAACGAGGAGCACGACCGGATGTACAAAACCCTGGGCGGGAAGCCCGTCCATCAGACGCTGGCGACCCACTGGGCCAGGCTGGTCGAGCTCCTCTACGCGGCCGAGCGCTGGGTGGAGCTGGCCTCCGACCCGGAGGTCACCGGCCCGGACTACCGTGTCGTCCCCAGCCACACTCCCGACGAGGGCGTCGGCGTCGTCGAGGCGCCCCGGGGCACCCTGTATCATCATTACAAGACCGACAAGCGGGGCATCGTCCAGGAAGTCAACTTGATCGTCGGGACGACAAACAATAACGCCGCCATCAACCTCTCGGTGAAGAAGGCGGCCATGAACTTCATCAAGAAGGGTCACGTCACCGACGGGCTCCTGAACATCGTCGAGATGGCCTTCCGCGCCTATGACCCGTGCTTCGGCTGCGCCACGCACGCCTGGCCCGGCCAGGCGGCGATCCATATCCGGATTCTCGACCGTGAAGGAAACATCGTCCGTGACCTGAGGAGATAGAGAAGGCCATGAAAGTCCTCGTTCTCAATAGCGGCAGCTCATCCGTCAAGTTCCAGTTCATGCGCATGGAGGACGAAGGCCTCCTGGCCAAGGGGATCGTGGAGAAGATCGGATCGAGCGACGCCATCGTCACCTACCAGCCCGAGGGCCGGACGAGGATCCGGGAGATCCGCGAGGTCCTCAACCACAGTGTGGCCATCGAGATGGTCCTCGGCCTGCTTCTTCATCCTCAGCACGGCGTCATCCGCGACAAGAGCGAGATCGACGGCGTGGGGCACAGGGTCGTCCACGGCGGCGAGGACTTTTCCGAATCCGTGCTGATCACGGACAAGGTCAAGGCCACGATCCGCAAGTGCATCCAGTTCGCCCCCCTGCACAACCCCCATAACCTCAAGGGCATCGAGGCCTGCGAGGAGCTCCTGCCCGGCGTCCCCCAGGTCGGCGTCTTCGACACGGCCTTCCACCAGACGATCCCGCCCAAGGCCTACATCTACGGGCTGCCCTACGTCCTCTACCGCAAACTCGGCATCCGCCGCTACGGTTTCCACGGCACCTCCCACAACTACGTGGCCCTCAAGGCCGCCGAGATTCTCGGCCGGCCCATCAGGAAGCTCCACCTCATCACCTGCCACCTGGGCAACGGGGCCAGCATCGCGGCCGTGGCCGGCGGGAAATCCATCGATACGACGATGGGCTTCACGCCTCTCGAAGGGCTGGTCATGGGCACGCGCTGCGGCAGCATCGACCCGGCCCTCGTCCCCTACATCATGGAGAGGGAGAAGCTGGGGACGAAGGAAGTCGACTCCATCATGAACAAGAACAGCGGCATGCTGGGGTTGACCGAGACATCGCACGACATGCGGGAGATCGAGCAGGAAGCCGCCCACGGCAGCGAGCGGCATCAGCTGGCCCTCGATATCTACTGTCATACGGTCAAGAAATACATCGGGGCCTATGTGGCCGAAATGGGACACGTAGACGCCATCATCTTCACCGGAGGGGTGGGCGAGAACTCCCGCCTCGTCCGCCGTCTTGTCTCCGCGGGGCTCGAGGAGTTCGGCATCGTCCTCGACGCCGCGAAAAACGAGGCCAACGAACGCGTGATCAGCTCCGGCCGGGTGAAAATCATGGTCGTGCCGACCAACGAGGAGCTGGCCATCGCCCGGGACACCCTGCGGATCCTGTCGTCCCTGGAACCCCGTCCGGCCGCTCCCGCGCCCGATGACGTGGCCAAGCTCGTCCTTCTCTGGGCCAAAAACCGTAAAGCGGACGCCGCCTCCCTGGCCCGGAAATGGGCTCAGAAGATCGGCCGGGAGGTCGGCCCGGCGGACGTCACCCGGGAGCTCGAACGGCTGAGCCTTGGACCGGCCGCGCGGCCGGGAAAGAACACCCGGAAAACAAGCTGAAGGATAACGCCATGGACAAAATCAATCGCGAAGACGCGGGCTGGCTGGTGGCCCTGGCCTGGCTGAGCGGCCTCGAAGAGACGGCGCGGGATTTCCACGGCACCCGACCGTACGTCTTCAGCGCCAGGGCTTACGAGCACTCCGTCCAGTATTATCTCCATCTCCTCGGGGACGAATACGGCATGCAAATTAAGAAGGCCGGCTCGATCCGGGAGGCCGTGGAGAACTACATCCAGATCGGCGTCGCCGGGGGGCTCTTCCGGGACGCCAACTTCTTCGAGCTGACGGAAGTCAACCCCTTCCATCTGGAGATCACCGCCCACGACTGCGTCTATCTCAGGAGCTGCCAGGCGCTCATCGAGGAGGGCTTTTCGGTCCGCGACCTGACCTGCGCCCGGATCGGCTGTTTCCGGGCGGCGGTCAAGGCCCTGGCGAATATCGACTGCGAATACCAGGTCACGTCCTTCAACGTAGACGGTGACTGTAAGGGTTACATCGAGAGGACTTGAATTGGCCAAAGCCGTGTCTCCGTCCATGAACGAGCTGCTCCGGGTCGTCCGGGAGAGCGAGGACGCGGCGGTCGTCCGGGCGGCCATCATGCAACTCGGCTATGAGACCCACGATGAAGTCTACCCTCTCCTGGTCGAAAAGCTCGACGACCCGAACCCCAGCATCCAGCACGCCGCGGTCGTCGCCCTGGGCCGTCACGCCCGCGCCGAGGCCATCGACGAGCTATCGAAGCCGAAAATCTTCCATTCCTCGTATCACCAGATCCGCTGGGCGGCCGTAACCGCCGTCGGCCGGCTAGGGGATTACCGGGTCATCGACCTTCTCCTCAAGGCCGCTGAGGACACGGAGTGGATCGTCCGGACCGAGGCCATCACCGAGCTCATGGGCAAGGTCAAGGACATCATCGCCCGCAAGGACGTCCGGCTGGCCCGCATCCTGATCTACATGTTTTCCCTGGACAACGAGGAGATCGTCAACCTGGCCACGGAGGGTTTCCAGGAGCTGGGTTTGCCCTGCCTCGAGTGGCTCCACGAAGCGCTCCGGAATCCCTTGCCGAACATCCGCTCCAACGCTGCCCGGACCCTGGGAAAGATGAAGTCCCAGGGTTCGACGCCTTACCTTATCGAGCTCCTCCAGGACGAGGAAGCCGGCGTCAGGGCGAGCGCTTCTGAAGCCCTGGGTCTCGTCGGGAACAAGGTCAGCATCGAACCCTTGGTCATGATGGTCCAGGACAACGTGGAGAAGGTCCAGGGCCAGGCCGTGACGGCCCTCGTCGGGTTCGGCAAGGCGGCCACCGTTCCCCTGCTCAACGCGCTGTCCCGGGAGCAGGACAAATACGCCCAGCGGGCCTTCCTGAAGTGCCTGGGCCGGATCGGCGACCCGAAGTCCGTGCCCGCCCTGATCAACTACCTCCGAAGCAGCTACTTCATCGTCCGGCAGGCGGCGGTCTCCGCCCTCGTCCATTTCGGGCCGATCGTGACCCGGCATCTTCTGGCCACCCTCTCCTTCAACGCCTCGGATATCGACTCCCTGAAGAAGGACGCCTGCGACCGTGAACACCCCGAGCTCCAACTGCGGGCCATCAAGGCGATCGGCGGGCTGGAGGACCATCGGGCCGTGGCCCTCCTCAAGGAACTCGTCGAGGAGGGACTGCCCGACATCCAGGAGGCGGCCTCTCAGGCCTTGTCCCAGATCGGGTGTTCCGCCTGGGGCCGCTGCTGTGCCCTGAAGGTCCTCGGGAAAGTCGGGGACAAGGCCATCGTCCCCGAAATCCTGTCCTCGCTCCGGGACGACTCCGACAACGTCCGCTACGAGGCGGTCCGCGCCCTGTGCAAGCTCGGCGGCGCCGAAGCCGTCCAGCATCTCGTCCGCATGGCCCGCAAGGATCCCCGCGACTTCATCCGCCGCGAGGCCGTGCGTCTCTTGAGAACGTCCGGGCAGGGGCATGCCGGCGTCCTGGACATGGCCCGTCAGCGCCTCAAGGACCCCTCGCGCGACGTCCGGGTCCAGTGCGCCCGGCTCCTGGGAGGGTTCCAGGACAAAAAGTCCATCCTGCCTCTTCTCAAGGCCATGGCCGACCCCCATTGGAGCATCCGTGAAAGCGCCGAAATGGCGCTCCTCAACTTCGGGCGCGATGCCGCGGAGCTTCTTATCGGGGTCCTGAAGAGCGTGTCGTGGACGACGCGTTTCCGGGCCGCCCGGCTGTTGGGGGAAATCGGGGATCCCGAGGCCGTTACTCCACTCGAAAACGCCCTCGCCCGGCGAGGGGAAAGGAAAGACGTCCGGGAAGTCATCGAATCGTCTTTACGGAGGCTGAAGAAATAGCGCGTTAAAGGCCCGGATCACTCGCGGAGCATTCGTACCACAGGCAATAAATATTATTTTATAAAAAACTCCAGCGAGGAGAGAGTATGAGAGTCAAGCTCAAATCCGGCCGCGACCAGCGCAAGTTCATCGCGAGGATCGAAGAGCTGTCCGGCGAGAACGTCTTCGCCTGCTATCAATGCGGGCGGTGCTCCGCCGGATGCCCGATGGCCTCGGAGATGGACCTCCTGCCCAACCAGATCATCCGTCTGGTCCAAATGGGTCTGGACGAAGACGTCCTCCGCTCCAAAACCCTGTTCATGTGCGCCTCCTGCTTTACCTGCGAGTCCCGATGCCCGAAAGGCATCGACATGGCCCGGGTGATGGAGGCCGTCCGTCACATCTTGGATCCCAAGGGAAAAGACGTTTTCGGTCCGGGCGAGATCTCGCCGGAACTGGCCCAGGAACTTCCTCAACAAGTCCTGGTGTCCATTTTCCGCAAGTTTTCGAAATAAGGATTGCTCATGAGAGTCCACTACTATCCAGGATGCACGCTCAAACAAAAGACGACCGCTCTCGACATCTCCACCCGTGAGGCGATGAAGCGGCTGGACATCGAGCTCATCGAACCCGAGGGCTGGTCCTGCTGCGGCGCGGAATACCCCCTGACCGAGGAAAAGATCGTCGGGCTGGCGGCGCCCATCCGGGTCCTGCGCCAGGTCCGCGAGGAGGGCGGGGACGTCCTCGTGACGACCTGTTCCTTTTGTTTCGCCGTCCTGAAGCGGGCCGACAAGGCTATCAAGGACGATCCGCTCAAGCGCAAGCGGATCAACGCCTATCTCCGGGACGATATCCAGATCAACCCCCTGACCAAGGAGAGGACGACGGGCTTCGAGGACTACGCCGGCGAAGTCAAAGTCCTCCACCTCTTGGAGTTCCTCCGCGACAGGGTCGGTTATCCCAGGATCCGCGAACGGATCAAGAGGGATCTGAAGAACCTGGCCGTCGCCCCCTACTACGGATGCCGGGTGCTCCGGCCACAGGAGGAGATGGCCGTCGACGAACCCGACGCTCCCCGGCTCTTCGAGGAATTCCTCGAAGCCGTGGGCTGCGCCGCCGTCGACTACCCCTTCAAACAGGAATGCTGCGGGTCCTATCTCTCCGTCTCCCTGCCTGCCGCGGCCACGGAGGCCTCCTACCGGATCCTGCGCTCCGCTCGGATGAACGAGGCCAAGGCCGTGGCCGTGACCTGCCCGCTGTGTTTCTACAACATGGACCATCGCCAGGAGGCGATCAAGGAAACCTTCCTGGATTTCCCCGGACTCCCGGTCGTGTTCTTCACCCAACTCCTGGCCTGGGCGCTGGGGGTGGACAAATCCCTTCTCGGACTCGGGGAGCACCGCGTCCCCGCGGACAGCCTGTTCAGCGAGACTCCGGCGACTGAGGTGAGGACATGACGGCCACGGCGAAGAACAAAGAGAAGCGGATCGGACTTTTCGTCTGTCACTGCGGCGTCAACATCGCCGGCGTCGTGGACGTCGAAAAAGTCACTCAAGTGTTAAAAGACTACCCCGGGGTGTCGTTCTCCACGGACTACATCTACATGTGCTCCGACCCGGGCCAGCAGATGATCATCGACACGATCAAGGAGAAGCACCTCGACGGGATCATCGTCGCCGCCTGTTCGCCGACGCTCCACGAGAAGACCTTCCAGGAGGCGGCCCGGCTGGCCGGCCTCAACCCCTATCAGATCGAGATCGCCAACATCCGGGAACAGGACAGCTGGGTCCATACGGACAAGGAGAAGGCCACCAAGAAGGCCGTCAAGATCGTCAAATCGCACGTCGCAAAGGCCCGGCAGAACGAGAACCTGGACCCGATCAAGGTCGACGTCAATAGGCGAGCCCTTGTCATCGGCGGCGGGATCAGCGGCCTGCAGGCCGCCATGGACATCGCCGACCACGGCTACGAGGTCATCCTCGTCGAGAAGAACCCCTCGATCGGGGGCAAGATGATCCAGCTTTCGGAGACGTTCCCGACGCTGGATTGCTCCCAGTGCATCCTGACGCCGAAGATGGTCGAGGTCTCGCGCCACCCCCG
>JALHVH010000389.1 GCA_022867105.1 Candidatus Aminicenantota bacterium | reverse complement strand
TCTCCGGTTGTCGCCGGTCAGCATGACGAGCTCCAGCCCGAGCGCCTTCAGCCTGCGCAAGGCCGGGACGGCACTCTGCTTAAGTGTGTCAGCGATGGCCAGGACGCCCGCGGCCCTGCCTTCGACGGCGACGAAGACCGCGGTTTTCCCCTCCCCGGAGAAAGCCTCTGCCTTTGCCGCCAACCCTCCGATATCCACGCCTCGCTCCGTCATTATCCTAGCGCTCCCGATAAGGACGGGTCTGCCTCCTATTGTCGCCGAAATCCCCAGCCCTTCGAGCGCCTGGAAGTCCTTCGGGTCCTCGAGCGCGACGCCCCTTTCCACGGCCATCTTTACAACGGCCTCGCCGAGGGGATGCTCGGAGGCCTTTTCCGCGCTCGCCGCGTAGAACAGAACATCGCGGTCAGGGAACGACGCGGCTGCGGCGATGTCCGTCACGCGCGGTTCCCCCTTGGTTAGCGTTCCCGTCTTGTCGAAGACGATGGTGTCGACCTTGTGGGCCGTTTCCAGGCTCTCGCCGCCTTTGACCAGGATGCCGTGCTCGGCGCCACTCCCTGTCCCAACCATGATCGCCGTCGGCGTCGCCAGCCCGAGGGCGCAGGGACAGGCGATGATCATCACGGCCACGAAGTTGAGCAGGGCAAAGGTCAGCCTGGGGCTTGGCCCGAAGGCATACCAGACGGCGAACGTGACGACGGCGATCCCGATCACGGCGGGGACGAAGTAAGAGGCGATGACGTCCGCCAGCCGTTGAATGGGCGCCTTCGACCCCTGGGCCGCCTCGACGAGCCGGATGATCTGGGCCAGGGCCGTGTCCTTCCCGACCTTGGTCGCCCGGAACCGGAAGCTCCCCGCCTTGTTGATCGTGGCCCCGATCGCCTCGTCCCCCGGATTTTTCTCGACGGGCAGGCTCTCGCCGGAGATCATGGACTCATCGACCGCAGACCTCCCTTCCGTCACAACGCCGTCGACCGGGACCTTTTCTCCCGGCCTGACTAGGATGACATCACCCACCCCGACGTCCTCGACCGGGATGTCGAATTCGCCCCCGTCGCGGATGACCCGCGCCGTCTTAGGCCGGAGGCCCATGAGCTTCTTTATGGCTTCCGAAGTGCGGCCCTTGGCTCGGGCCTCAAGCATCCTCCCGAAAAGGATGAGGACGATGATGAGCGCGGACGTGTCGAAGTAGACCTCAGGCATGACCCCGGCCCCGTGGAAGAACGAGGGGAAGAGGGTCGCCGCGACGCTGAAGAAATAAGCGGCCGACGTGCCGACGGCGACCAGTGTGTTCATGTCGGCGGTCCGGTGGCGGAGCGCGCCCCAAGCACCCCGATAGAACTGAAGCCCCAGGACGAACTGGACCGGCGTCGCCAGCGCCCAAAGGACGAAAAAGTTCTGCAGGAAATGCGGGACCCAGGGGAACCAATGACGCATGCTGCCGAGGAAAATGACGACGCCGAGCGCGGCGCCCGCGACGACCTTGGTCCGGAGCGTCTTGTATTCTTTCTCGCGGAGGAGGCGCTCGGCGTCCTCCGCCGCGGGCCCGGCGCCGGCCTCGACCACCTTGTAGCCGGCCGACTCGATGACCTTCGCGAGGTCGCGCCGGTTCGTCTCGTTCGGGAGGTAGTCGACGCGGGCCCTCGCCGTCGCCAGGTTTACGGCGGCCTGGAGCACCCCGGGCGAGGCGAGCAGGGCCTTCTCGATACGGGCGACGCACGACGCGCAGGACATGCCCGCGACGGCGAAATCGGCACGCTGGAGATCTTCTTCATCCCTGGATTCGACTGTCCCGGGGTCCTTCTTCATGGGCATCTCCCTTTCGGCTTATTATACCATGAGCGGACCGAAAGGCCGGGCCGGCTCCGGTTGCGTGGACATATCATTTGTGTTAGAATCTTTCTGTATTCCACCAAGGAGTTCACCATGTCCGGACATTCCAAATGGGCTTCCATCAAGCATAAAAAGGCCGCCACGGACGCCAAGCGCGGCAAGGTCTTCACCAAGATCATCCGCGAGCTGAGCATGGCCGCCCGCGACGGGGGCGACACCGAGTCGAACGCCCGGCTGAGGAAGGCCATTCTGGACGCCAAGGCCGTCAACATGCCTGCCGACAACATCAAGCGGGCCATCATGAAGGGCACGGGCCAGCTCGAGGGCTCCACGATTGAAGAGATCATCTACGAGGGCTACGGTCCGGGCGGCGTCGCGCTCTACATCACCGCCCTTTCCGACAACAAGAATCGCACCGTCTCCGAGGTCCGGCACATCTTCGCCAAGAACGGCGGCCGGATCGGAGAGCAGGGCTGCGTTGCCTTCCGGTTCAAGAGGCAGGGCTACATCACGATCGAAAAGTCCATGGCCACCGAAGAGCAGCTCATGGAGATCGCCCTGACGGCCGGCGCCGAGGACGTCAAGGACGACGTCGTGAACTGGGAGATCATCACGACACCCGACGCCTACGAGAAGGTCCTCGAGGCGGTGAAGGCGGCCGGGATCGAGATCGCGGACTCCAACGTCGGCTACATCCCCCAGGACTACACCCGCGTCGAGGGCAAACAGGCCGAACAGAACTTGAAGCTCGTCGAGGAGCTGGAGGACCATGACGACGTCCAGACGGTCGCCGCCAATTTCGACATCGACGAAAAGGAAATCGAACGCCTCTCACAGGAATGAGGGCCGAACCTGATGAGGGTCCTGGGAATCGATCCGAGCCTCCAGTCCACGGGGTTTGGCGTCGTCGAGGAAACCGGGGCGAGCTACATCCCCGTCGTCTACGGCATCGTCAAGCCGTCCCCGAAGCTCCCCTTCCCCAGCCGGCTGAACGAGATCCGGACCGAACTCGAGAAGGTCATGGTCTCGTTCGCGCCCGACGAGGTCGCCATCGAGAATGTCTTCTACGTTCAGAACGTCCGGACGGCTCTGTCGCTGGGCCAGGTCCGGGGCGCGGTCCTGGTGGCCGTGGCGGCGCAGGCGCGGGAGCTTTTCGAATACTCGGCCCTCGAGATCAAGAAGGCCGTGACGGGGTACGGCCAGGCGGACAAGAACCAGGTCCGAGTGATGGTCAAGACGCTTCTGAACATCGAAGACGACGCCCTATCCCTGGACGCCTCGGACGCGCTGGCCGCAGCCATCTGCCACCTCAATTCGAGGATCTTTCACAGGAAACTGGAGGAGTCGCTCGGATGATCGCCTACCTCAAGGGAACGCTGATCCGGAAAACGCCCAACCAGGTCGTCATCGACATTGGGGGCGTGGGTTACTGCGCGGCCATCCCCCTGTCCACTTTTTTCATGCTCGGCGAGGTCGACGGCCCCGTGGAGCTTTTCATCCACACCCACCTGACCGATAACGCGCTTTCGCTCTACGGGTTCGCGTCGGCGGAGGAGCGGGACACCTTCCTCAAACTCATCGGCATCTCGGGGATCGGGCCGAAGCTCGCCATGAACATCCTGTCGGGGATCGGGCCGGCCGAGCTCGAGGACGCCATCCGGCGCGCCGACGTCGCCCGGATCTCGCTCGTCCCGGGGATCGGCAAGAAGACGGCCCTGCGGATCACAATGGAACTGCAGGACGAGATGGAGAAGAAGGAGAGGGTCCTGGTGGCAAAAGACTCACCGGAGAAGGAGGACCTCATCTCCGCCCTGATGAACCTCGGCTTCCGGAGAAAGGAGATCGAGCGGACCGTTGATAAGGTGGTGGCATCGGCAGCCAAGGACGCCGGCTTCGAGAAGATGCTCAGGGACTGCCTGGCCGGGATGGCGAAGGTGTGATGATGCCGGTCCTACTGAGCCCCGTAAGGACGAAGGAAGACATCCTCTTCGAGGACAGCCTGCGGCCGCGGACCCTCGACGAGTTCGTCGGCCAGGAGACGATCAAGAGTAACCTCAGGATCTTCATGGAGGCCGCGAAGAAAAGGGACGAACACCTCGACCACGTCCTCCTCTACGGGCCGCCGGGGCTGGGCAAGACGAGCCTGGCCTACCTCATCGCCAGGGAAATGGGCGTCGGCATCAAGCCGACGGCGGGGCCGGTCATCGAGCGGACGGGCGACCTCTCGGCCATCCTGACCAACCTCCAGACGAAGGAGGTCCTGTTCATCGACGAGATCCACAGGCTCCACCCCTCGGTCGAGGAGATCCTCTACTCGGCCATGGAGGACTTCAGCCTGGACATCCTCATCGGCCAGGGGCCGAGCGCCCGGAGCCACAAGCTCAAGATCAAGAAGTTCACCCTCATCGGCGCGACGACGAGGGCCGGACGGATCACGGCGCCGCTCCGGGGGCGGTTCGGCATCATCCACCGCCTGGATTACTATTTGGACGAGGACCTCAAGAAGGTCATTCTGAGGTCGGCGGCGCTTCTCAAGGTCAAGGTCGACGACAAGGGCGCCGAGCAGATCGCCTTGAGGTCGCGGGGGACGCCGCGGGTGGCCAACCGGCTGCTGCGCCGGGTGAGGGACTACGTCGACGTCAAGGGCAACGGCGTCATCACCGGCAAGGAAGCCCGGCGCGCCCTGGACATGATGGAAGTGGACGCCCTGGGCCTGGACGAGGTGGACCGTAAGATCTTGACGGCGATCATCGAGAATTTCGGCGGCGGGCCGGTCGGGATCAACACGATCGCCGCGGCCATCGACGAGGAAAAAGACACCATCGAGTCCATCTACGAGCCGTTCCTGATGCGGATCGGCTTTCTGGAGCGGACGACCCGGGGCCGGAAGCTCACAC
>JALHVH010000388.1 GCA_022867105.1 Candidatus Aminicenantota bacterium | reverse complement strand
CTGGCATATCTTTCCCGAGATCGCGGCCCGCGTCGCTTCCTGGGCCGGCGAGGACGCCCATCCCCTGCTCGTCAAACGGCGGGAAAAGAAGATCGAGGCCGTGATCATCACCTCCGACAAGGGGCTGGCCGGGGCCTTCAACGCGAACCTCCTCGCCCGGGCGCAGGCCTTCATCCGGGAGAGGTCGGCGGCCTCCGACGTCGGGCTCGTCCTCATGGGCAAGAAGGCCGTGAACTTCTTCAAGAGGTCCGGTCTTAAGGTGGACAGGTCCTACCCGGGAAAGGTCGACAAGCTCGGCCGGGAGGAGGTCAGGGACCTGTCGGAGTTCCTGATGAGGCACTACGTTCTCAACAGGACCGACGGCGTTTACGTCATCTACAACGAGTTCAGGTCCATCCTCTCGCCGCGCATCACGACCGTCCGGCTCCTGCCCGTGGGATTCGAAAAGGCCGCCCCGGGCGCTCCGGACGTCCCTCCCGACTGGGAGCCGGAGGTCCGCGTCCTCATAGATTCGGTTCTGCCTCTTTACGTGGAGAGCCAAATCCATCACGCCCTCTTCGAATCGCAGGCAGCCGAGCAGGCCGCCCGGATGATGGCCATGGACAACGCGACCAAGAACGCGGAGCAGCTCATCTCGGACCTCGTCCTGGTCCTCAACAAGATCCGGCAGGCGTCCATCACCAAGGAACTCCTGGAGATCATGACGGCCGTCGACGCCCTGGCCAAGTGAGGATGATGACTGGAGAATAACATGGAGAACACAAACGCGAAGATCGGAAAGGTCGTCCAGGTCATCGGACCCGTCGTGGACGTCCTGTTCAAGGAGTGCGAGCTGCCGCAGATCTACACGGCCATCCGGATCACCGGCGAAGGCTTCGATCAGCCCACCCCCATCAACATCGTGGTCGAGGTCGAACAGCACATCGGGGAGAACAAGGTCCGCTGCGTGGCCATGCATCCGACCGACGGCCTGGCCAGGGGGATGAAGGCGGTGAGCCTGGGGACCCCGATCGAGGTGCCGGTGGGCGAGGGGACGCTCGGACGTATCGTTAACGTCATCGGCGAGCCGGTGGACCACCTGGGGCCGGTCGTGACCGAGAAGAAATACCCCATCCACCGCGTTCCGCCGCCGCTCGAAGACCAGAGCACGAGGCTTGAGATGTTCGAGACCGGGATCAAGGTCATCGACCTCATCCAGCCGTTCCTCAAGGGGGGCAAGATCGGGCTCTTCGGCGGAGCGGGCGTCGGCAAGACGGTCATCATCCAGGAGCTCATCCATAACGTGGCCGTGAAACACGGCGGCGTCTCGGTCTTCGCCGGCGTCGGGGAGCGGACGCGCGAAGGCAATGACCTCTGGCTCGAAATGAAGAGCTCGGGGGTCCTTGGCAAGACCGCCCTGGTCTACGGCCAGATGACCGAGCCGCCCGGCGCGAGGCTCAGGGTCGGGCTGACCGCCCTGTCCATGGCCGAATTCTTCCGCGACGAAAGGGGACAGGACATCCTGCTCTTTATCGACAATATCTTCCGCTTCGTCCAGGCCGGCTCCGAGGTCTCGGCCCTGCTGGGCCGCATGCCCTCGGCCGTCGGCTATCAGCCGAACCTGGCCACCGAGCTGGGCGAGCTCGAGGAGCGCATAACCTCGACCAAGAAGGGGTCGATCACCTCGGTCCAGGCCATTTACGTCCCGGCCGACGACTTCACCGACCCCGCCCCGGCGACGACCTTCTCCCACCTGGACGCCACGACCAACCTGGACCGCGGCCTGACCGCCATGGGCATCTACCCGGCCGTCGACCCCCTGAACTCGTTCTCGCGCATCCTCGATCCCCGGATCGTCGGCGAAGAGCATAACCGGGTCGCCCGACGGGTCAAGGAGGTCCTCCAGCGATACAAGGACCTCCGGGACATCATCGCCATCATGGGCATCGAGGAGCTGAGCGAGGAGGACAAGCTCGTCGTGGCCCGGGCCCGGAAGATCCAGAGGTTCCTGTCCCAGCCCTTCCACGTGGCCGAGGTCTTCACCGGCCGGCCGGGGGTCTACGTCCCGATCGCGGAGACGATCCGCAGCTTCAAGGAGATCTGCGAAGGGCTCCACGACGACAAGCCCGAACAGGCCTTTTACATGGCCGGGACGATCGACGATGTCATCAGGCAGGCCGAGGAGCTCCAGTCCCAATGAGCGATCCGATGCCCTCCACCTTCCGCCTCAAGGTCGTCACGCCGCGAAGGCTCCTCTGCGAGGTCGACGCCGAGTCGGCCTCCATCCCGACGCTGGAGGGCTATATCGGTGTCCTGCCGGGACACCGGCCCCTCTTCGCGGCGGTGGGCAAGGGCGTGCTGACCTACCGTGCCGAAGGATCGGAGGACGGCCACCGGATCGAAGGCGGCTTCGTCCAGGTCCGGCCCGATGAGGTCGTCGTGATGACCGAGGTGAGCGAGGATGAATCCGAGGGGCCTATTGAAGGGCGGGGATGAGACCCTGGACCCCTTCTATCACGGGAGGGTCCGGGTCCTCCAGAAGAGGAAGGGGTATAGGTTCTCGGTGGACGCCCCCCTCCTGGCGGACTTCATAAGGACCGAGGCCTCCGACGAGATCCTCGAACTGGGGGCGGGGAGCGGGGTCATCTCCCTCCTTTTGAGCATCAAGCCTTTCCGGCACATCACGGCCGTGGAGGTCCAGGCGGACCTGGCCGACCTAGCCCGGAGGAACGTCGCCTTGAACGGGCTCGAGGACAGGGTCCGGATCGTCGAGGCCGACTTCCGGACCTTCGATCCCGGCCGGACGTTCGATGTCGTTTTTTCCAACCCGCCCTACATCCGGGGGCGCGGAGGGCAGATCAGCCGGTCCGAGGAGAAGAGCGTCGCGAAACATGAGATAAAATGCGACATTCATGATATAATGCGCAAGACTCGGACGTTCCTCAAAGAAGACGGACGGGCCTATTTCATCTACCCGGAAAAACGAAGAAAGGACCTCATCGACGCCGTGAACGTGCATGACCTGAAACTCAAGACCGTCCGGCCCGTTCGTCCGCGCGAAGACGAGGCGGCCAATCTCTTCCTGGCGGAGTGCGACCGCGTTTCTCCCAGGACGCGGGTCCTTCCGCCTTTCATCCTCTACGGCGGGGACGGGAAGTACACCGCCGAGGCCGAAAAGGTCTTCTCCGGAAGGACGGCGCCATGAACCTGATCCGGAACCTCAAGGGCGTGTGGAAGTACCGGTTCCTCATCCAGAACCTGGTCATCCGAGAACTCAAGGCCCGTTATCGGGGCACCGTCCTCGGTTTTCTCTGGTCCTTCTTCAACCCCCTCCTGCTAATGACGGTCTATACCGTCGTTTTCGGCTTCATCATCCAACCCCGAGACCCGGCCTTCCAGGGCTCGCCTTGGATCTATGCCCTGTTTCTGTTCTGCGGCATCCTGCCCTGGACCTGGTTCTCCTCCACGTCCCTGGAGTCTGCCAACGTCCTGATGATCAACGGCAACCTGATCAAGAAGATCCTCTTCCCGGCTGAGATCCTGCCCGTGGTCACGGTGACGAGCAACCTCATCAACTTCCTCTTCGCGCTGCCCATCCTCCTCATCTTCATCCCGATCATGGGAAAGCCGTTCACGCTCTGGATGCTCTTCCTGCCCGTCGTCATCCTGGTCCAGTACGTCTTCAGCCTGGGGTTCGGCCTGCTCATCTCGGCGCTCACCGTCCACTTCCGCGACATCAAGGACATCCTGGCCAACTTTCTGACCTTCTGGTTCTTCGCGACTCCCATCATCTATCCCCTTTCCTTCGGCAGTATCGAGAGATCGCACTTCCTTAGGATCCTTCTCAACCTCAATCCCATGACCCACATCATCCGCGGCTACCAGAGCTGCCTGTTCTACGGGGAGCTCATCCACTGGAAGAAGCTCGGCATCACCTTTCTCGCCGGGCTGCTGTTCTTCGTGATCGGCTACTATGTCTTCGACAGGCTGCGCGACTCGTTCCCGGAGGAGGTCTAGGTGTACGCCATCGAGGTCGACAACGTCTCCCGCATCTACCAGAAATATTCCGCCCGGCATCGCTTCCAGACATTCAAGAGCGCCCTGGTCAAGGGCGACCTGATCAGGTCCATCAAGGCGGACGAGCTGGTGACCGCGCTTGACGGCGTCAGTTTCAACGTCGAAAAGGGCCGGACCCTTGGGATCATCGGAGAGAACGGCTCGGGCAAGAGCACAATGCTCAAGATCGTGGCCGGGATCACCAAGCCGACCTCCGGCCGGATCACGACGTCGGGCAAGATCTCGGCCCTCATCGAGCTGGGCGCCGGGTTCCACCCCGAGATCACCGGCCGGGAGAACGTCTTCATCAACGGCATCATGCTCGGCCTGACCAAGAGGGAGATCAGCGAGAAGTTCGACGAGATCGTCAGTTTCGCCGAGCTCGATGACTTCATCGACGCTCCCGTCAAGACCTACAGCTCGGGGATGTACATGCGGCTCGGCTTCTCCGTGGCCATCAACGTCAACCCGGACATCCTCCTCATTGACGAGGTCTTGGCCGTGGGCGACGCCTCGTTCATCCCCAAGTGCCTGGACCGGATCGACGATTTCCGGCGCCGGAAGAAGACCATCCTCTTCGTCAGCCACGGCCTGGACACGGTGGAAAAGATCTGCGACAAGGTCGTGTTCCTCAAGAACGGGCGGATCGCGGCGATCGGCGAGCCGAAGCGGGTCGTCAACGCCTATCTTCAGGACATCGCCGAGAAGCAGGAGAAGGCCTTCGAGAAAAAGAAGGGTGAGAAGGCGCCCGCCCGGCACATGGGGGACGAGCGGCGGGAGGACCGTTGGGGGAAGCGCGAGATCGAGATCAGGAAGGTGACCCTCCGGAACCTCCAGGGCGTGGAAAAACACGTCTTCTCGCCGGAAGAAGGCCTGGCTATCGAGATGGACGTCGTTTCGTCCGCGGCGATCAAGGATTTCGTCTTCGGGATAGGCGTCTACGACTCCAGAGGCATTTCCTGTTACGGGACGAACACCCACATCGAGGACTTCAAGCCGCTCGTGATCCAGGGCGAGGGCAAGGTTGTCTGCCGGATCGAAAAGCTCAGCCTGATCAACGGAACTTACTACCTTGACGTGGCCGTCCATAAGATGGACGGATATCCCTACGACTACCACCGGAGCCTGTATTCGTTCCTCGTCTCTTCGACCAGGAAGGACGTGGGCATCGCCCACCTGCCGCACGCCTGGAGCTTCTCGCCGGCGATCGAGATCAAGAAATGAAATATGAACAAGATCAAAAGCCTCAGAGATCTGATCCCCGTCCGCAGGAAGCTCCGGCGCGAAGGGAAAACGGTCGTTTTTACCAACGGCTGTTTCGACCTCCTTCACGGGGGCCACATCAGACTCTTCCGGGAAGCTAAAAGACGGGGAGATATCCTCGTTGTCGCCTTGAACACGGACGCTTCCGTCCGGAAGCTCAAGGGACCGTGGCGTCCCATATTTCCTTTGAAGGAGCGGCTTGAGGTCCTGTCGGCCGTAGCCGACATCGATTATCTCACCTGGTTTGCCGAGGGGACGCCGCAAAAGATCATCGCCGCGCTCCTCCCCGACGTCCTGATCAAGGGGGGAGATTGGACGCCGGACGAGGTCGTCGGAAAGGCCGAGGTCGAGGCCGCCGGCGGCCGGGTCGTCATCGTGCCCTATCTCAAGGGCCACTCCAGCACATGCATCATCGACAGAATTATTCGAGATAGTAGCCGATCGAGCAGAAGCTGACCCAGTGCCGCAGGGAGAACGGCGCGGTCGTCCCCATCCCGAGTTTCGTCAAAGGCAGGGCGCCTTCGCTGTAGGTATCG
>JALHVH010000387.1 GCA_022867105.1 Candidatus Aminicenantota bacterium | reverse complement strand
TCCTTGCTGTAGTTGTGAGGCCCGATGGCGTGGAACAGCGGGGTCAGCATGACCAGGACGTTCAGCCTCGTCCTGCCCTTGACATGAGGCAGGTCCCAGATCTTGGCCAGGTCGGCGCAGGTGTCACTGTGCCAGGCGGAAGGATTCGGGGTGAACATGAGGACGACCTTCACCTTCTCCGCCGCCGCTTGAGCGGGTTGGCCGTTAAAGGCCGGGATGAGCGCTCCGGCCAGGGGCGCCACCGACGCGGCTTTGATGAAGTCCCGCCGGGTCATGACTTTTTTCTTCATGATCATGCCTCCTTTATTTTCCGATCCTCGTTTCGGTCCGCCGAAGCTGGCCCTCGGCGAATTCCCGGGTCGGCGCCTGAAAAACGATGACGAGCACATCGCTTTTCCGCCGCGCCGCGGTCCATTTCCCGTCCTCGGTCCGGATGATCTCGGCGCCCTTCGCGTCCGGCATATAGGCTTTTACGAAGCTGTCAATCGCGGCTTCGGCTTTCTTGACGCTGGGATAGCGGACGACAAGAAGCCGGCTTCGGGCGTCCTTATCGCCATAAGACGCGAGAACGGCCGCGGTCGTCTGGTCGAGATGGAGAATGTTCTCGTCCGCCACGAAGAAGTGATAATTCAGGACCGAATGGTTATGAAAATAGCGGACGTCCCTTGCCTGGAGTCCGTCGAGCGGAAGCGCGGAAACGAGCGCCGGCATCTCCCCTGTCTCCCTGATGGCCCCATCGATCTTCCGGGCGAGCCCGAGGACCGCCTGTTTCGTCTCGGGCGTTTCGTCCTCGGCGTAAACCGAAGCGAAGTACCGCCCCTTCCAGAACGAGAGGAGTCCCCCTTTGTAGGTCGATCCCTGCCCCGTCGCCGCGTCCTCGCCCTCGAGGTCGTGGGTGAAGAGGCCGAAGGCGTCCGCGCTCGTTCCCATGTCGAAGAGATCGACCACGAGGGCGGGTTTGCCCTTGGCTGCGAACCGCCGGGCGAAGAGGGACCTCATGTTGTAGGAGCGATAAACCTCCCCGGCCCCGTCAACGTATTTAAAGATCGTCTCGGCGTCGAAGACCTGATCCTCTTCGATCGTCCAGCCCATTAATTCGGCGGGGATCAGCGACGCAAATGTTTGATCTTGATCCTTCTGCCGCACGCCCATGGACTCAAGCCCTCCGATGAAAATGACCAGAATGAAGGTCGTCAGGCAAACCCGTTTCATCGGACGGGATTTTAGCATGAATGCGTCGCGCGCTCAAGAATATCCCCGGTCCCTGCCATTTCCTGAAGACGAAAAACGCCACGACGAATAGGAAACCGGCCCGGCTGAGGGCAAGAGGATAGAGGAACGGGACGGCGTCAAGAGCGAGGCAGACGCGCGGCGACGTACTTCCGTAAAAATCTCAACGCTTCGTCGCTGCGGCGGAAGACGGGGATGCCGGCTTCGTCGAGAAGTTCGCACAGCGGGTCGTAGACCTTGCCGGCGTCGACGTTGACAACGAACGGCTTGTCCGTCTTCCTGGACGTCGCGACGATCCGTTGGGCGAAGCTCTCAGGGTGAAGGATGCTCTCCTTGTAGGCATCCGACGGCGCGAGCGTCTGCATGGCCGGCGTCATCGGGACGGGCGAGATCACGGCGCAGTCCACGTTCGGGTCCTCGAGCACGGCCTCGGCACAGGCGCAGAACACGGCGTCGTCGCCGACGGGTGTCACATCGAGCGGGTTATGGACGTCCTGGAGCTTGTCGATCCCGAGCGGCTTGAGCGCCTCGACGATCCTCGCCCACGTCGCCGGCGCGAACTCCGCCAGGACGAGTTCCGCTTCATCGTCCTTCAGACTGTCCGCCATGATCACGCACTCGAACCCCGCGTTGCTGAC
>JALHVH010000386.1 GCA_022867105.1 Candidatus Aminicenantota bacterium | reverse complement strand
CCATTCCCGCCGTGACGATCGTCATCTGCAAAAGATGCGTTTTGGTGACGGCCTCAGTTCCGCCGGCGGCCGTGTAGATGATCACCAGGCCCCCGGTCATGAAAATCGTCAGCCGGAAATCCCAACCGAGGATGACGGAGATGATCAGGGCCGGGGCCAGGATCGTGAATCCGGCCGCGAGTCCCCGCTGGATAAGAAAGAGGATACTCCCCAAAGCGCGGTTCTTCAGGTCAAAACGCTGTTCTAAGAACTCGTAGGCTGTAAAAACCTTGAGCTTATGGTAAATGGGCACGGCCGTGATGGAGAGGATGACCATGGCAATCGGCAACCCAAAATAGAATTGAACAAACCGCATGCCGTCCACGTAGGCCTGTCCCGGCGTGGACAGAAATGTAATGGCGCTGGCTTGAGTCGCCATGATGGAAACCGTGATGGCATACCATGGGGTCGATTTATTCGCCAGGAAAAAATCCTGGATGTCTTTTTTGCCCCGTGTTTTCCAAACCCCATAGGCGACCACGAACGCCAGAAACGAACTCAATAAGATCCAGTCCAGAGAACGCATGACCTACGATTTCAATATTTCTTCATAAAAGGCTTCGTACCGGGGGATAATCTCATCGGCGTTGAAATTTTGCTCGGCCCTTCTCTTGGCCTGGGCGCTGAAGAGTTCGAGTCGGGCCGGATCAGTGAGAAGTGCCACCGCGTGCGCCGCCATGGTCGCGATATCGCCTACGGGGAATAAATATCCTGTTTCGCCATGCGTAATGACCTCGGGCATTCCGCCGACGGCACTGCCGATCACGGGGACGCCGCAATTCATGGCCTCAAGAGCCGTTAATCCGAAACTTTCCTGTTCACTGGGCAAGAGGAACAGGTCCGCGCAGAAAAAGAGGGGCTCCAGCTGATCCTGTTCTCCGAGGAAATGGACATCGGAGCCGAGCTTGAGTTCTCTGACCAACTGCTGGATAAATAAGCGCTCGGGCCCCTCGCCGATCAAAAGGAGTTTGGACGGGATCTCGTCTCGAACCCGGGCGAAGATGCGCACGACGTCTGCGATCCTTTTCACCGGACGAAAATTGGAGGCGTGCATTAGGATCTTCTCTCCGTGCGGCGCGAACGCTTCCCTGGAACACAGGTCGTGATTCTGGGCCGGCCGGGCCGCGTCGACGAAATTGGGGATGACCCGGATCTCGCGGCGGATGTCGAATTCTTCGATCGTCCGGGTCATCAAATATCGGGAGACCGCGGTCACGCCGTCGGATTTCTCGATGGCGAATTTAACAACCCGGTGGAAGGACGGGTCCGCGCCGACCAGGGTAATATCCGTGCCATGGAGGGTGGTGATCGTTTTGAGCCGCGAAGAATTGAATATCTGCTTGGCCAAATACGCGCTGGCCGCGTGCGGAACGGCGTAGTGGGCATGGATGATATCGAGATCGCAGGCCTCCGCCAGCTCCACCAGCTTGGTGACCAGGCCGAGTTCGTAGGGGGGGTACTTGAACAGCGGATAGGACGCGACTTCGATCTCGTGGATGAAGATATTCTGGTGAAAAGTGCGCAGTCGAAAGGGCGGTGCGTAGCTGACGATATGCATCTCATGGCCCTTTTTCGCCAAACCGATCGCCAATTCCGAGGCCACGACTCCGCTCCCCCCGTGGGTTGGATAGCAAACGATTCCGATTTTCATGGCATTGTCCATAAATATTCCGGTCCGAAAAATGCGACCGGATCCTTGAGTTTGATGGCTTCCCGAACAAGAAAGGGCTCGCCGTATTTCACGCCGATCTTGCCGCCCCAGTGCCGGTCTCGGGAGTCGAGGCGGTCCAGGAACTCGGGCCTGCCAATGGTTGTTTCCTCATTCTCGGATCCGGTCTGGCCCTTAGAAAAGAACTGGGACCGGTAGGCTCTGACCGCTTTCATCTTTTGTTCGTGCGACTCAGAAATATCGACGATGAAAGAAGGCGTGAACTCGAACCGGCTCTGATAAAAAATGACCTTATTGGGTCTAAAGGGGGAGTCTCCCGTTTCGAGTTTTTTCAACCCGGCCAGGTACGCCGCATGGCGCACGAGATGGGACGTCTGTTCATGATCCGGGTGACGTTCGACCCAATAGGGCGCGAAGACGATTCGCGGTTTGTAGACGCGAAGGATTTTTATAATTTTGATCTTGTTCTCCCACGTGACCTCGACTCGGCCGTCCGGAATGTCGAGCATCTGATGCGCCGCCAAACCCATGATCTCCGCAGAATCCTTAAATTCTTGAGCCCGGATTTCGACGCTGCCCCGGGTGGCCATCTCCCCTTGGGTCAGGGCGACGACACCGGTTTTATAACCCAGCGACGCCAACGCGATCAGCGTCCCACCGCAGGCCAGCTCCACGTCGTCGGCATGGGCTCCAAAAGCCAAAGCATCCAGGTCCATTACAGCCCCCTTTAAGGCATAGAATCTATCCCATGG
>JALHVH010000385.1 GCA_022867105.1 Candidatus Aminicenantota bacterium | reverse complement strand
GGCCTTGATGACCTCCCCATTCCTGACCACGGCCAGAGAAAGACCGGGGATCTTCCGCTTGGCCATCTCCGACAGGACATATTCGTCGACCTTGTCGGCCTGGGCAAAACCCGGAACCGAGCAAAGGGACAGGAGAACAACGGTAGCGATCGCGGCTTTTCTCTTCATGGATATCTCCTTTGGTTCCGGGGATCTACTTCGTGATCCCCACCTGCTTCAGCATCCAGGCCGTTTCAAAGGCGGCATCCTTAAGCCTGTCGTAGCGGCCCGAGGCGCCTCCATGGCCCGCAGGCTCCATCTTGCACTTGAGGAGCAGCTCGTTCTTGTCCGTCTTCAAGGCTCGAAGCTTGGCGACGTATTTTGCAGGTTCCCAGTACATCACCTGGCTGTCGTTGAAGCTCGTGGTCACCAGGATGGCCGGGTAGGACTTTTTCTCTAGGTTGTCGTAAGGGCTGTAGGATTTCATGTAGTCGTAGGCCGCCTTCTCGTTGGGGTTTCCCCACTCCAGGTACTCGCCCACGGTGAGCGGCAAGCTGGCGTCCATCATGGTGTTCATGACATCCGCGAAGGGCACGGCCGAATGGACAGCCTTGAAGAGGTCCGGCCGCATGTTCGTGACGGCGCACATCAGCAAGCCGCCGGCGCTGCCGCCCTCGATCACAAGACGGTCTTTGGAGGTCCACTTCTGGGCGATAAGGTATTCGGCGCAATCGATGAAATCGGTGAAGGTGTTTTTCTTTTTCATGAGCATGCCGTCGTCGTGCCAGGCCTCACCCATCTCGTCGCCGCCGCGGATGTGGGCAATGGCGTAGGCCAGCCCGCGGTCCAACAGGCTCAAACTGTCGCTCGAAAAGAAGGCGGGCACGCCGAATCCATAGGAGCCGTAGGCCAAAAGCCACAGAGGCGCTTGACCGTCGCGGTTAAAGCCCTTCTTGTACACGATGGAAATCGGCACCTTCACCCCATCCCGGGCCGTGGCCCAGAGGCGCTCCGTCGCGTACTGTGCGGCATCGTAACCGCCGAGAACCTCCTCCTGCTTCAGCAGGGTTCGTTCCCGGGTCTCGAGGTCGTAATCGTACACGCTGGATGGCGTGATCATGGACTGGTAGCTGATCCGGAACATGCGGGTGTCGAACTCCGGCGTTCCGCCGCCGAAGGCCGAATACACGGCCTCCGGGAAACTCACCTCGTGCCAGGTTCCCGTTTTGAAACTCAAAACCCTGAACCGGTTCAAACCCTCGGACTTCTCGTGGGCCACGGCGTAGTCCTTGAAGACCTCCAGGTCCTCGAGCAGCACATCCGGCTTGTGGGGAACAAATTCTTTCCAGTTTACGGGGCGGGGATCCGACACCGGCGCCGTGACGACGCGGAAGTTTTTGGCTTCTTTGTTGGTGCGGATGTATAACAATCCGTCCCGGTGCACCATGTCGTACTTGTGCCCCTTTTCTCTGGGGAGGACGACCTTGAAATCTCCGGAAGGTGTCGCGGCATCCAGATAGCGCATCTCCCAGGTGTCGGTGCTCTGGATTCCCAGGACCACGTATTTTTTATCCTTGGTGCGTCCCACGCCGATGCCGTAAAGCTCGTCCTTTTCCTGGTAAAGGAGTTCCGGCTTCCCCCCCAGCGTCAAGCGCCAGAAATGGTCCGAGCGCTTGGTGACCTTATCCTCGGTCGTAAAGAACAGGGTCTTGTTGTCCGCAGCCCACTCCCCTGTCGTGATGCGCTCGGCCGTATCCGGCAGGATTTCTCCCGTGCGGAGGTCCTTCACGTGAAGGATATACTGGCGAAAACCCGTGGTGTCGGTGCTGTACGCCAGGAGGTTATCATCATCGCTCACCGAAGCATCGCCGACGCTCAGGAAAGGCAGTCCCTTGGCCATCTCGTTCTGATCCAACATGACAAGCTCAGCGGCCTTCGCATCGAGGGAACCGTCCGAGGCCGCGGCTTTCCGACAATAAATGGGATACTGCTTCCCTTCTTCGGTACGGGAGTAGTAATAATATTTCCCCCGCCGAACGGGCACGCTCAGGTCCGTCTGCTTGATGCGTCCCAGCATTTCCGTATAGAGGGTTTCCTGGAAGGGCTTGAGATCCTTGGTCATGGCCTCTGTGTAGGCGTTTTCGGCCTCCAGATATTTTGCGACTTCGGGATTGGTTTTCTCCCTCAGCCAGAAATAGGGATCCACGACGATCTCTCCATGCCAGACAACCTTGTGTTCAACGCGTCGGGCAACAGGCGGGTCGGGGGCCTGCTGGGCCAGGGAGAGGATCGCGAATACCGCAACAATAGCAAGGACCAGAATGGCACGTGATCGGGACATTTTCATATGAGACACTCCTTTTGAAAATGTATCTTCCTTCCTGACAATGCTGGAAATATATCGTGGACTGCGCGGCGATGTCAATGAACTCTAAAAATGGCGCCGGGAATGCGCGATAAGGCCGAGGCCATTTTGATTTTTCCCGGCGAAGATGGTATATTCTTGGTTGGCAGTGGAAGTTCAGCATGGAGGGAGGATGAAGCCAACGAGCGGGCTCGCAATCTCCGGTGATAGATTGCCGGCGGCAGGTGCCGTCCGAACGATAAGAATTCCGTGGCCGGCGCTCCTTGCTTGGTTCTGTTTCGTCCTCGGAGTCTCCGGCGGCATGTCCTCCCTGTCTGCCCTTCAGGGATCCGGAGGCGACGAAAGGCTCAGGCAGATCCTCGAGCGCGGAAAAGATTACTGCATCAAGCTGGAGAAGGCGGCCCTCGATTTCACCTGCATGGAGAAAATAGAGGAAAAGATGTTCAGCCTCCCGGAAATCCAGCCGAACACGATCACCTCCCTTCCTTCGCAACAGGTCGTGGTTTTTTCCCATCCGTTTCCCAAGCGGCCCTACTCACATACCTACGTCTATGATTACCAATTCGTCCACAAGGGAGATCAGAAAGCGGAAAAACGGACGCTCATCGAAGAGAACGGCCGGAAGAAGAATGAGAAGGATGCGCAGCTCGCCACACTGAGGGTCAGGGTGGAGAACGCCCTCTTCGGCCCGATCGGACTGCTCGGGGCCCAGCGGCAGGCATACCACGACTACACGATCATCGGCGAGGAGACTCAAAATGGGAAGAAGATCGTGGTCGTCGAGGCCGTCCCGAAGCCCTCGTTAAACCTTCCCCACTGCTTCGGCCGGATCTGGGTTCGGGAGGACGACGCCAGCATCGTGAAAATCGCCTGGGACCAGACGTCCGTCGGCAACTTCATGATGGTCCAGGCGACGGCGCAAGAATTGAAAGCCGAACCTCGCCTCACGTCCGTCACCGAGTACAACCTCGAAAAAAATGGCATCCGTTTTCCGAGCAAGGACACGACCGAGGAAGCTTATCTGCTGAAAAACGGAAAGAAGTTTGTCAGATCATTGACCACAATCCTTTACAGGGATTACAAGTTCTTCACGGTGGAATTAGAAGTCAACTATTAGGAAGCGAGCCCGGGGGTCGGTGATTTCTCCGATGACGGCGATGCGCCGGGAGGCCCGGATCTCCCCCAGGGTCCTGAGCGCCGCCGCGACAGTCTCCATCGTCGATTTGGATTCGTCGCGCAGAAGGAAAGCTCCGCTCATAAGCCTGACGGGCTGCATGCGCCCGGGAGCGGGTCCGACCCTTTTCAGCCGCTCCAGAATTTCATCGAGGGAAACTTTTTCTCCGGCGGCCACGGCGGCCGCAGCCAGCACGGAATAGATCATGTGACGGCCGATGAGTTGCGTCCGGGCTTGACGCCGAGCGCTATGTCTGCGGCAGGTGCCATGTGAGCCGCCGCGTGAATTCCGGCTAGGAGATTTCAGTTCAGCGATAGCTTCTTAATTAGAGCTCGGGGGATGAACGCTGAGAGCGCCGGCCTGGATTCGACGAGCCTCAGAAT